>NZ_BADX01000142.1:0-45561 GCF_000241365.1 Pseudoalteromonas sp. BSi20480
TTCTCAACAATTCCATAGACATTTACTACTATTTCCACTACCCTTCTACTCTAGAACTAAAACATTGAAAAAAAACTAATAAATGTTGCATTTAGTTAAATAATCAAGGACTTGATTCCTTTCCTCTGTAATATCAAAAAGATTGAAAAAATGGCTGGATTTAAAAAACTTATTTTAATACAAATAATATCTTGGTTATTGTGTGTTGCAGCAGGAAGCTACTTCATTTCAGTGGGCTTTGATAACGCGGTGAGCGAAGCACAAAAAAGTGCTCAAGTAACCGTTAGTAAGTATATAAATGAGCTGTCTATAGACGATATTTCTGCAGAAAATTTAAAAAAATCAATTGCAAACGGCAATACCTTTTCAAACTTCACGCTTAGAGATTATCAAGGCGCGGAAGTTTTTAGTGTTAGTTCGTCTGAAGAGTTGCCAGCATTCGCCGAGTTTATTCAGTCACAATTTAACTCTATACGTCCTCAATTTGCTGTCAACGATGCAGCAGATGTAAAAGTAGAATTTACGCTAAACATTCAACAACTAGCTTCGCAGCTACAAACTGCTCTCTTCATAGTAATACTTATATCCGCGGTGTTGGTGATCATTCCTATCATCTTACTTAAGTCAATTTTTTACCAGCTGAACAAAAATATCAGCACTACGGTATCTGATATCATTGATATATATATTAACCAAAACCAAATTGATGACGATCTACAAACTGCACTCGATGGTTCTAGTCTCAAAAAGCTGGGGAAAGATTTAGTTCCAAGCTTTAACCGGTTATCGCACTTTTTAAAGTCTAAAAGTCAAGATATACAAAATGCAGCAATGAGCATTAAACAAGAAGCCTATAAAGACGTTATTACTTCTTTAGGCAACCGAAATATGTTTGTTGAGTATTATGAAAAGCATATCGAGAACTGCGAGCAAAGTACGTTTGGCTCGTTAGCTATGGTGCGCTGTAGTGAATTACAAGCAATTAATCAAAGCCGTGGCTACCAAAAAGGTGACGAGTACGTAAGGGGTGTTGCTGATATAATTAAACACTTGAGCGGCACTTATACTGGCAGCCAATTGTTTAGACTAAACAGCTCTGACTTTGCTGTTATTTTACCGCATACACCGCTTAAAGAAGCTGAGCGCTTTGGTGAAAACTTACAGTCCCGCTTTACTCAATATCAACAAAACCAAGAATTAAGCTCTGTGGCTAATACCGGCATTGTGGGTTACGAAAAAGGTAAACCATTAGGCGAGCTACTTTCGGTGGTAGATAACGCGATGAGTATGGCTCAGTCTAAGCAAACTAATGCATGGCACGTACAACGCGAAACCGATTTAGTTAATAATGTAAGCGCAGGCTTTGGTAACCAAAACTGGCGTAAAGTAATAAACGAAGTTATTGAATCAAAACGCGTGCATTTAGTAATGCAAAATATCATGCCTTTGGGTAAAAGCATTAAGGCATACGCCGAGATACAGGTTAGGTTTAAAACCGAAGATAATCAAATGCTCCCTACTGCATCGTTTTTAGCCATGGCTGAAAAACTAGATATGGCAATAGAAATTGACCGCCTTATCATCGACTCATCGCTTGAAAAAGTTAAAAGCCGTAACTTATCCGAGAAATTCTTTGGCTTAAATGTAACGGCCTCAAGTGCACATAACGATCAGTTTGTAATTTGGCTAGAGCGTCGCCTATTAAAAGATACCCATATCGCATCTAAACTCGTTTTCGAAGTAAGTGAATTTGGTTTACAACAAAATATTAAAGCCAGTAAACGCTTTATTGATATGGTTCACCGAGTAGGTGCACGTATTACCGTTGAGCGATTTGGCGTCGGTTTAACATCATTCAAGTTTTTCCGTGATTTAAAACCCGATTTCATAAAAATGGATGCCAGTTACACTCGCGGTTTAGAAGACGATAAAAATAATCAATACTTTATGCGTCTAATGGTAGATCTAGCACACAGGATTGGAGTGAGTGTATTTGCCGAAGGTGTAGAGAGCCAAGAAGAAAAACACATAATAGAAACCTTGTGCTTAGATGGCGTTCAAGGCTACTACATCGAAAAGCCGAAAGATATTTAACCCCCTATTTTAAAAAAGAGCACTCGTTGCTCTTTTTTTGTTTGTGCCCTTCCCCTTTATTTAGCGCTACGGTGATCACTGTCCCCCTTAAATTAGTATGATTAAAGTCATCATGTTAAAGAAAAAAGTATGTCTAACTCATAGGTCTATTACATCATTATTACTGTTAGTTAATTTAATAATGTTTATTTAAATGATAATCACTGCACATGTTGTTAATCAGGGCAGAAAAAAGGATAATACACGGGACTTTAAAAGCGCGAGGCTCGCATGACTGAATATGTATTGTTATTGATTGGAACCGTTCTAGTTAATAACTTTGTGTTAGTACAATTTTTAGGCTTATGTCCGTTTATGGGTGTATCAGGAAAACTTGATACAGCAATCGGCATGTCTTTAGCTACCACCTTTGTACTTACGCTTGCTTCAGTAACTAGTTACTTGGTTAATCAGTATATTTTAATCCCTTTGGATATAGAATTTTTACGCACCATGAGCTTTATTTTAGTTATTGCCGTTGTAGTGCAATTTACAGAAATGGTGGTACGTAAAACAAGCCCTACACTCTACCGTTTATTGGGTATATTTTTACCACTTATCACTACAAACTGTGCAGTACTAGGTGTTGCATTACTTAACATAAAAGAAGACCACTCGTTTTTACAATCAGCAGTGTATGGTTTTGGTGCTGCGGTCGGCTTTTCATTAGTGCTCGTACTGTTTGCAGCTCTGCGCGAACGCCTTGCTACTGCTGATGTTCCTACACCTTTTAAAGGTGCCTCTATTGCTATGATAACCGCCGGCCTTATGTCTATGGCGTTTATGGGCTTTACCGGATTAGTGAAATTTTAATATGACCTTGTTTTATGCCTTAATTGCGCTTGGCTCACTTGCGCTGGTTTTTGGGTTAATTTTAGGCTTTGCTGCAATACGCTTTCGCGTAGAAAGTAACCCCATTGTTGAACAAATCGATACCATTTTACCGCAAACGCAATGTGGTCAATGTGGTTACCCGGGGTGTCGCCCCTATGCAGAAGCAATTGCCAATGGGGATGAAATTAATAAGTGCCCGCCTGGTGGTGAAGCCACCATGAAAAAGCTTGCTGGCCTGATGGGCGTTGATGAGAAACCCCTTGCCGGTGGAGAGCAAGCCGAGCCAATTAAAACCGTTGCATACATACGCGAAGACGAGTGTATTGGCTGTACCAAATGTATTCAAGCCTGCCCTGTAGATGCCATTGTAGGTGCTACTCGCCAAATGCATACTGTTTTAATAGACGAATGCACAGGTTGTGATTTATGCGTTGAGCCCTGCCCTGTAGATTGTATTGATATGCTACCGGTTGCTGAAACAAAACAAAACTGGAAATGGCAGTTAGATGCTATTCCTGTTACAAAAATAGATTAGAGGTTTGAGTGGAAAAGTTACTTGAACAAATACAAAAAGGTACTGTTTGGCAATTTCCTGGCGGCGTGCACCCTCCACAGCAAAAATCACTTTCTAACGGTGCAAATATTGCTCGCCTTCCACTACCTGACAAACTTGTAGTTGCGCTAAAACAACACATTGGCGCTAATGGTAAATTACTTGTAGAAAAAGGCCAACGCGTACTTAAAGGTCAAGCCTTAACTAAACCCGTTGCTAACTGGTCTGTACCAGTACATGCTCCTAGTTCGGGTATTATTACAGAAATAGCGCCAAAGCCCTCGGCTCACCCGTCTGCACTGCCAGAGCTAAGTGTTGTTATTGAGCCTGATGGAAAAGACGAGTGGTGCACACTTAACCCAATAAGTGAGCCAAAAACACTAAGCCATACGCAGTTAGTTGATATAATTCATCAAGCGGGTATCAGTGGCATGGGTGGCGCTGGTTTTCCAACTTATATCAAGGCCGATACAAAGCAAAAAATAGACTTCTTCATTGTCAATGCTGTGGAGTGTGAACCCTATATAACCGCTGACGACACACTAATGCGTGAGCACGCTGCTGAAATTATCCAAGGCATCGAATTAATGCAGCAACTTTTAGACCCAACAATTTGTATTGTGGGCATAGAAGACAATAAGCCAGAAGCTATTGCTGCAATGACTAAAGCGGCTGAACATAACAACAAAATTATTGTTCAAACCGTGCCAACAGTTTATCCCTCAGGTGGCGAAAAACAACTAATAAAACTGCTGACTAATCGTGAAGTACCCAGCATGGGAATTCCTGCTGATATTGGTGTACTCATGCACAATACAGGTACCCTTTATGCCGTACAACAAGCTGTTTACGAAGGGAAACCTCTTATAGAGCGAGTGGTTACAGTAACGGGTAACACTATACACAAACCAGGTAATGTATGGGCTTTATTAGGTACAGAAATCAAACACCTGCTCGACTGCCAAGGGTTTTCGCCAGTACCACAACAACGTGTTGTAATGGGCGGCCCAATGATGGGCTTTACATTGCCCACCGTACGGATTGGTGTAATTAAAACAACTAACTGTATTTTAGCCCCTGATCATAAAGAGCTTGCAGAGCCAGGACCTGAAAAAGCCTGTATACGCTGCAGTGCGTGTGCAGACGCGTGCCCGGCTTCGTTACTACCGCAACAATTACAGTGGTTTGCAAAATCTAAAGAGTACGACAAACTCCAAGAACATAACCTGTTTGATTGTATTGAATGTGGTGCCTGTGCGTATGTGTGCCCAAGCGAAATCCCACTTGTGCAATATTACCGAGTGGCTAAAGTTGAAATAAAAGAACAACAAGCTGAAAAAATAAAAGCAGATAGAGCAAAAGAACGCTTTGATGCGCGCAAGGAGCGTTTAGAGCGTGAACAAGAAGAGCGTAAAAATCGTCATAAGCGCAAGGCACCAGCTAAGTCTGATGATGAAAAGCAAAAAGTAGCGGATGCCCTTGCCCGTGTTAAAAACAAATCGAACGATGGGAATGAAAAGTCAGCCGTTGCTGCTGCAATAGCTCGCGCAAAAGACCAAAAAACTTGAAGGCCAAAATACTGAGATTGAGCCAGATAATAGTGAAGTCGCTAAAGAGCGTGCACTGCGCAAAGAGCAAGCTCGTAAATATAAAGAGCAAAAAGAGCTTTCTGAAGACGTTACAACACCTGACGACAAAAAATCCGCAGTCGCTGCCGCTATTGCACGTGCTAAAGCTAAAAAGGCAGCCCAAGGTGCTCAAACTAATACAGATGATGCCAGTACTGCACCAGCTGATGATAAAAAATCAGCCGTAGCCGCCGCAATTGCTCGTGCTAAAGCTAAAAAGGCAGCGCAAGCACAAGGTGCTCAAACTAATCCTGATGATGCCAATACGGCACCAGCTGATGATAAAAAATCAGCAGTGGCCGCTGCAATTGCTCGTGCTAAAGCTAAAAAAGCAGCACAAGGTGCTCAAGCTAATACAGATGATGCCGATACAGCAGCGCCTACTGATGATAAAAAAGCGGCTGTAGCCGCCGCAATTGCTCGTGCTAAAGCTAAAAAGGCAGCTAAAGCTGCTGAGCAACCAGATGAGCCAAGTCTCAACGACAAATCAACCAGTAATGTTAAATCTGAAGAGTCACAAACAGACTCTCCAGCAGATGACAAAAAGGCGGCTGTAGCTGCCGCAATTGCCCGCGCTAAAGCAAAAAAAGCAGCAAAAGAGGCACAACACACTGAGCAATCGACTGAGCCAAGTATTGATGAGCCGCAAACCGATAATGTTAAACTTCAAGAGCCACAAACAGACTCTGTAGCAGAGAACAAAAAAGCGGCTGTAACAGCTGCTATTGCCCGTGCTAAAGCTAAAAAAGCGGCAAAAGAGGCGCAGCAAACACAAAGCGATGAAGATACTGATCAAGTGGCGATAACTGAGCCAGAAACGCCAAGTGAAGCTACTCCAGAACAAACCGCCGCCGAAAAGAAAAAAGCTGCAGTGGCCGCCGCTATTGCTCGCGCCAAAGCCAAAAAGTTACAAAAAGAAGGAAATGATCAGTCATGAAATTAACCATGGCCAGTTCGCCGCATAATCATAGCCATAAATCGCTAACACGATTAATGCTAACCGTTATTGCTGCTTGTATTCCTGGACTCATTGCTCAAGTTTTCTTTTTTGGTACAGGTGTACTTATTCAACTCGTCCTTGCTTTTGTGGCTGTCACAGCTTTTGAAGCAGCAGTAATGCTAATACGTAAGCGCCCTGTTTGGCCTGCATTAAGTGATGGCAGCGCATGGTTAACCGCGGTGTTACTTGCCTTGAGTATTCCACCATTTGCACCGTGGTGGATTGTTATTATTGGTTGTTTATTTTCCATAGTGATTGTAAAGCAGCTTTATGGTGGCTTAGGTTTTAACCTATTTAACCCCGCTATGGCAGCTTATGTTTTGCTACTGGTATCGTTCCCTGTGCAAATGACTGCGTGGTTACCTGTTACAGATCTAGCAAGTAACCCTATTGGCTTTATAGAACAATTACTGCTTATTTTTACGGACTTTACCTCTACTGGTTATAGCTTAGATCAAGTACGTGCTGGTGTTGATGGCACTACAATGGCAACGCCACTAGACGCTATCAAAACAGATGTAGCTCATGGTTTAACAGTGAGCGAAAGCATGCAAAAGCCTATTTTTAACGAATGGGCAGGCCAAGGTTGGATGTGGGTTAACCTTGGTTTTTTAGCTGGCGGGTTGTATTTACTAAAAGAAAAAGTAATTAACTGGCATATTCCTGTCAGTTTTATTGGTAGCTTAGCATTATGCAGTGCTATTGGTTATATAGCGGCACCGGGCACAGAGCCGGGTACTGTATTTCACTTGCTAAGTGGCGCAACTATGATGGGCGCATTTTTTATTGCAACCGACCCAGTGTCGGCCTCAACCACAAATAAAGGTCGCTTGATTTACGGCGCACTAATTGGGTTATTTGTTTATTTAATTCGTACCTTTGGTGGTTTTCCTGATGCGGTTGCCTTTGCAGTACTATTGCTAAATATTGCAGTACCACTTATTGACTACTACACACAGCCACGTACTTATGGTCATGGAGCAGTAAAATGATTGTTTCATCTATGGCAAAAAACGGCGCTATTTTAACTGCGTTTGCCCTTGTAACTACTGGGCTAGTGGCAACTATTGATGCACTAACGGCTGATAAAATTGCAGAGCAAGAGCAACTATACTTAACATCACAATTGCACGAAGTACTTGACCCTAACACCTACGACAATGACTTGTCGAAAGACTGTATCGTTATTAAAGATGAACGACTAGGACCATATAATTCGCAAGTTATCTACCGTGCACGAAAAATAACCAACCAGTCGCCCTTGTTGTTAGGCACGTAACACCAAACGGTTACAGTGGCGATATAAAGCTTTTAACCGCCATATTACGCGATGGAACTGTAGCGGGAGTGCGAACCACTAAACACGAAGAAACACCAGGGTTAGGCGACAAAATAGAAATTAAAAAGTCATCATGGATCACCACATTCAAAGGCTTAACGGTGCACAGTGAAGACGATAACCGCTGGGCTGTGAAAAAGGATGACGGCCAATTTGATCAGTTCACTGGGGCAACAATTACGCCTCGTGCAGTTGTAAATTCAGTTAAAAACGCCGTATTATTTGCGCAAAATGAGTTTGATACTATTTTTACAGCCCCAAATAGCCAGTGTGAAGAGGTAACCCAATGAGTGAATTAAAAACACTGTACAAAGAGGGGATGTGGGTAAACAACCCTGCTCTTGTTCAACTTTTAGGGCTTTGTCCGTTGCTTGCTGTGACATCGACTGTTACAAACGCACTGGGCTTGGGCCTTGCAACACTTTTGGTATTAATTGGATCAAATGTAAGCGTATCTATTGTACGAAACTGGGTACCAAAAGATATACGTATTCCCGTTTTTGTAATGATCATTGCTGGGTTTGTAACCATTGTTCAACTACTGATGAACGCCTACACATTTGGACTTTATCAATCGCTGGGCATATTTATTCCACTAATTGTAACTAACTGCGCCATTATAGGCCGCGCCGAAGCGTACGCCTCAAAAAATCCAATTCATTTATCAGCCTTTGACGGATTAATGATGGGACTTGGATTTATGCTTGTACTCGTTGTACTGGGTGCAATGCGAGAACTCATTGGCCAAGGTACGTTATTCGACAGTGCCGATTTATTACTGGGTCCGTGGGCACAAAGTTTACGCATTGAAGTGTTTAGCTTTGACAATCAGTTTTTGCTTGCTATTTTACCACCTGGCGCATTTTTAGGGCTTGGGTTGCTCATAGCCGCTAAAAATGTGATTGATGCACAAATAAAATCAAAACAAATTGCACCGCCAGAAGCCGAAAAAGGCCCTCGTGCACGTGTTACCAGTTTAACTTAAGGGGAAACGTACTGCTTTTTAAGTAAGTACGTTTAAGTTATATGAATAAAGAAAAACGCTACCAAATACTTACACGCTTGCGCGATAACAACCCAAACCCAGAAACGGAGCTTGAATATTCAAGCCCGTTCGAGTTGCTTGTTGCTGTCACACTGTCAGCGCAAGCCACTGATGTTGGTGTTAATAAAGCAACCCGAAAACTATTCCCTGTTGCTAATACACCACAAGCCATTTTAGATATAGGCCACGATAAACTCCGTGATTATATAAAAACCATAGGCTTATTTAATTCTAAAGCTGCCAACGTTTATAAAATGTGCCAAATATTGGTAGATAAACATGACAGCATCGTACCTGAAAACCGCGAAGCCCTAGAAGCCCTACCCGGCGTAGGTCGAAAAACAGCAAATGTGGTACTCAACACCGCCTTCGGCTGGCCGACAATAGCAGTCGACACTCACATCGATCGTGTATCAAACCGCACCAAGTTCGCTATGGGTAAAAACGTTGTTGAAGTGGAAAAAAAGCTCGAAAAAGTGGTGCCAAAAGAGTTCAAAGTTGATGTCCACCACTGGCTGATTCTGCATGGCCGCTACGTGTGCACAGCCCGTAAGCCTAAGTGTGGTAGTTGTATTATTGAAGACTTGTGTGAGTTTAAAGACAAAACCGAATAATTAAAGATAATTAAACGGCTTATTTGCATCAATATCCCATGGCATTTATCTAGTACTTTTGCTCTTAAACTATTTTTTGCCACGCTTTCGGGGCGATCCCATACTTTTGTACAAAGTATTTACGATAAATTTGCTCCGAACTAAAGCCTGCTTTTTCAGATACCTCAGTGATAGCCAAATTTGTTGATTCTAATAATTCCAAACTCTGGTTAAGACGCGCGTTGATTAGCCAAGTGTTAAAACTGATACCATTTGCGGATTTAAAGTTTCGGCTAAAGCTGATGTGCACCATTGGTTGATTCTACATGGCCGCTACGTGTGCACAGCCCGTAAGCCTAAGTGTGGTAGTTGTATTATTGAAGACTTGTGTGAGTTTAAAGATAAAACAGAGTAAAAGATAAGTTTACGCATAGTGATCAACTTTTTACTTTAAAACAGTTGTAGGACATTCGCTTGAGTGAACTTTTATTGAGAATGAAAGATTAAACATGGACGTGCATAAAATATAATTAATGCACATTTACAAAGTATTAATTTCACAAGTGCCAATGCATTGGTTATGCTACTGAGTATTATAATATTTTATTACGAAAACCCCTATGTTGCCTTTACTGCGTATATTATTAATTGAGCAAGACCAAGCCACTTTAAAAGAGTTGTCTACAAATCTCTCTAAAGCGATACCAAATTTTGAGCGAGACGATATCCATATCGATATTCTTGAGCGTTTTACGCTTAAAGATGCGATAACAAGTGTTGAAGAAGATGGTGATATTCAGGCTGTTGTACTTAGTTGGGATTTACAAAACAAGGTTGGCGAGAGAACGTATAGCCGCTTTATTGAGCAGTTAAAAGCCATTCGATTAGAGCTTCCAGTTTATGTAATTGGCGATGATACTAAAGGACTGGAAATAGTCAACGAGTCAGAAGAAATTGAATCGTTTTTCTTTAAAGACGAGGTTATTTCTGACCCCGAAGCTATTTTAGGCTATATGATCAACGACTTTGACGACCGTTCAGAAACCCCGTTTTGGACTGCGTATCGCCGTTATGTTGGCGAGTCGAACGATTCATGGCACACACCGGGCCATAGTGGTGGCTCTAGCTTTAGAAACTCGCCTTATATTAAAGACTTCTATCAGTTTTATGGCCGCAATGTGTTTGTTGGCGATCTATCGGTATCTGTCGATTCGTTAGGCTCTTTATCTGATAGCACCAATACCATTGGGCGTGCTCAAGAATCTGCAGCTGCAACGTTTGAGGTAAAGCATACCTACTTTGTTACTAACGGGTCTTCTACTTCAAATAAAATTATTTTACAAACCCTGTTACGTAAGGGGGATAAGGTCATTATTGACCGTAATTGTCATAAATCTGTTCATTATGGCATTTTGCAATCAGCCAGTTTACCCATTTATTTATCGAGTATATTAAACCCTAAATATGGTATTTTTGCGCCACCTTCGTTAGCCGATATAAAACAAACAATAGAGCAAAATACCGATGCAAAACTACTGGTGCTTACCGGTTGTACTTACGATGGTTTATTAAGCGATTTAAAACAAGTTGTGGATTTTGCCCATCAACACGGCATTAAAGTATTCATTGACGAAGCCTGGTTTGCTTACTCTTTGTTTCACCCGAGCCTGCGTTACTACTCAGCCATTCATGCTGGAGCCGATTATGTCACTCATTCAGCACATAAAGTGGTATCGGCGTTTTCACAGGCGTCTTATATTCATGTGAATGATCCAGACTTCGATGCAGATTTTTTTAGAGAAATTTACAGTATTTACGCCAGTACATCGCCCAAGTATCAGCTTATTGCCTCGCTTGACGTATGCCAAAAACAATTGGAAATGGAAGGCTATAAATTACTTAATGCCTTGTTAAACCATGTCGACGAATTTAAACAACAAATGGCATCGTTGAAATACATTAAAGTGCTGGGTAAAGACGATTTTATGGAAATATTTCCACACTTTAGTGAAGATAATATGGGTCACGATCCACTAAAAATCCTTATCGATATTAGTGAATTACCCTACTCATTAAAAGACATTCATAAGTTTTTATTAGATGAAATTGGCCTAGAAATAGAAAAATACACTCACAGTACAATTTTGGTATTATTAACGCTTGGTGGTACTCGTTCGAAGATTATTCGTTTATACAATGCATTAAAAAAACTTGATAGTGGGAGAGTGAAACTAGCCAAATCAACAAGGCGCTCTCGCTTGCCAGAAAGCTTACCAGCCATCGATTTAGCGTGTATTCCAGGCGATGCTTTTTATGGCGAACGCGAGTCGGTGCCTATTGCTAAAAGCAATAATCGTATTTGTGCTGGTTTAGTTACCCCCTATCCTCCAGGCATACCGTTATTAGTTCCAGGGCAACACATCACTGAAGAACATATCGAATACTTAAAAGAGCTTGCCGGTCAAGGGTTAACTATTCAAGGTAGCTTTGATGGTGAAATTTATGTTCTAAAAGGTAAAATAGAAAAATAACCAGTATTTTACCCATTCACTTAATTAAGTGAGCTATTTTGAGGCTGGAAAAACGTGTTGATAGCTAGGCAAAAATATCACTATTTAGTTGCTCTAAATGAACATTTTGTAACGCAGGTAGCGACATGTTTAGCCTCGAAAAATGATTAAGTATCATTGCGGATTAGTATTACATACAATATTCTACGAGAAATTTGTCAGCAGTTTTTAAACCCTGCTGATGTTATTTTCAAAACCAAATACTTTTCTATTGGACAGGCCTTATTTTATATAGCCAACATTAATTAACCGATTAAATACAAACAACGCCTGAGTGTGCCATATAACTCGTTAATATCGATTGGTTTAGGTACATGAAAGATGAAACCTTGCTGGTAGTAATGTTTTACGTCTTTATCCATTACATTGGCTGTTAACGCAATAATAGGCAAATTTGGCAGTATTGTTTTTATCTGTTGATTAGCCTCAATCCCATCCATAATTGGCATGTGAATATCCATAAGTACTAAGTCAAAACGTTCGGAACCAACAGCTTCAAACGCAAGTAAACCATTTTCGACAATTGTAATATCGGCATTTGTTTTAGCCATCATGGCTTTAATCAACACTTGGTTAATATTGTTATCTTCAGCAATAAGTATTTTTTACCCTTTAAATTAGGCGCTTTAAACGATTTTTTAGGGGCTTTATCTGCTATGTTATTTGCTTTAGGTAATGGTAATTTAATCGTGACAGTTGTGCCAAGCCCTTGCTTACTTTGGATATCGATTTCGCCGCCCATCATTTTAACCAAACTAATAGTGATAGACATGCCTAGTCCTGTTCCACCATATTTTCTGGTTGTAGAGGTGTCTGCTTGAGTAAACCTCTCAAAAATGTGCTCAGTAACTTCCTTGCTCATCCCTATTCCTGAGTCTACAACCTCTAGGTATATAGCCTCTTTACCTTCAAAAACTTTACTGCTCGCGTTTATTTTAACACTTCCCTTATCTGTAAATTTAACCGCATTAGAGCTTAAATTTAATATTATTTGCTTAACTCTAACTAAATCACCCATCCAATATTCGTTATAACTTTCATCTTTATTTACGGTAAAGCCGATACGTTTTTCACTAACTAAGGAGTCTAAGTCATAGGTTATAGAATCTAATACCTCAGTTAATGAGAATGATGCTTTTTCTAACTGTAGTTGGTTAGACTCTATCTTAGAGTAATCTAAAATATCGTTAATAATAGTTAAAAGGCTTTGTCCCGAATAAGAGGCATTTTTAAGTACTGCCCTTAACTCATCAGGTAAACTAGTATTTTCTAGCAGTTGCAAATCACCTAGAATTGCATTCATAGGAGTGCGAATTTCATGACTCATATTAGCCAAAAAGTCACTTTTTGATTGTGCAGCATTTTCAGCAGCTAACTTTGCATCAAACAATTTTCTTATTGCATCTACTTTTTCGGTTACATCGTAATTTACACCAACTACTTTTATGGCTGCACCATGCGAATCTCTCAATATCTCTGCACTTGCTTTAATTGTCCGGATATTTCCATCAGGGTGTACAACACGAAACTCTGGGTCGTAAATGCCTACCCCGTTGATTGCTTCATCCAACATACGTTCATTATGTTCAACGTCATCAACATGAACTCTATCAAGCCATGCTTGGTATGTGCAGGAAAACTCTAACTCTGAGATGCCGTATAATTTGTACATCCAAGAATCCCATACTAGTTTTTCTGTTTTTAAATCTAACTCCCATACCCCAATACCCCAATACCCGCAGAGTCATTGGCTAATTACATACGCAAAGCAAAAGAATCCACCTTTTCTTTCGCCGTTTTAATTTGTTGCTCACTCTGTTTTTGATGAGCTATATCTTGAACGACAGACCAAATAAATGTCTCACCTTTGCTATCTGTAATTTTTATACCCGATAATAACACGGGATATACATTGCCGTTTTTATGTATATATTCTTTTTGATACGGCCCATACTGGCCATATTTAGCAAGTAATTCTAGCTGTTCATGTTCTCGCTTCTCATACTTTTCAGGGGTGAGCTGCCAATAGTCCATTTGATTTAGCTCATCAACGCTATAGCCTGTGATTCTGCCAAACTCCTCATTTAAAAACTCAAAGCTGCCGTCAGATATTGAATTAATTGCAATACCAACGGGTGCCAAATCAACAAACTTTTCAAACTTTTCTTTTTCTCCCAAAAATGCTTGTTTAAATCGCTGCTTTTCTGAAGCTTCGGTACTGATTTGTTTTTGGGCTATTTCTATATCGGATATGTCTCGACCAACCGCCAATATTAATTGACTGCCCTCTATGAATAATCCAGTCAAGTTAACTAAACAGTTAAACGTTGTGCCATCTAAACGCGAATGTATCCATTTAAAACTATGAAAGCCCTGTTCTATGGCGCAATTTATATGCGCTTTAGCTAAAACATCTGAACGATTACCACAGGGTTGTAACTCGGGTGACAAGTCAGCAGGACTAAGGTTTAAAAAGTTGCCATGCTATTAACACCGTGCATATCAATAGCTGCTTGGTTGCATTCTATAAACTTACCTGAGCTTAAATCGATAACTGAATACGCGTCGACCGAAGCGTCAAAGATTTTTTTGTACTTATCTCGTTCATAAGTAAGCTCAGCAATCGCTCGCTTTAGTTTTGTGTTTTCTTGCTCTAGATTATTTTTACTGGCAGGCACTACTTCTAACTCATTAACTACGCGTTTTACATAGTATAGAAGCGATGAAAAAATTTGGCAGCTTAATTACAGAAAAATCAATTATCTAAAGAGTTTATGCAAAAAAATCATTAACTATTTTCTACACAAACACAGCATTTGATAACTAACTTTCTATTAACTCAGAGCTATTTAAAAACTCAGCCATAGTGACCAAACGTTTACCAACAATAAATTGAACACTCGCATTAACCCATTTCTCAGAAATGTTCTTATAATTTAATTTAGCAAATACCCATGCTGTAGCTATAAAAAGCAGTATTGACGACAAAGAGTAAAACCAAATCATGTGCAGCTCTAAATACTGATATAAATCAATTCCAAAAAGTAGATCAAACCCAATAAAAACATAAGCAAGATAAAAGGGAACTGACATAAGTAGCAACTTGGTCAATTCTAATTTATGAGAACAAACACGGTAAAAATCTTTTTGTAGTTGGTTAACTGGTTTTGAATAGTCAATGTTTGAAATTAAAACAATTTGGCCAATATTTCCTGCAAGCCCAATGATGGCAAACAGGTTGAGGACAAAGCCTGAAATTATTGGCGCTGAAAAAGTAAAGCCTGCAGCAATATACTTCCACAACAGTACAATAATAATAAGAAACACACAGCTTTCAATTATTCGTGCCCATTTCATTTTATTAAGTGCTTTTATTTGTTTATTTATTTTTATTTCAGCAAGCTTTGCTTGATTAATTTCAATAGCACTATGTGTATCAGTGCTTTGTTGCCAAGCGCTTTTAAAGTTATCTAAATTCATGTTAAGAATCCCGTGTTTCAAATTGAAGTTTTAATGTGTGTTTAATTCGACTAATTCGCGTAGCAACATTGGTTTTACTGATCCCTAAGCTATTCGCTATGCTTTCGTAAGATTCACTCTCTAAATAAAGGAGCATAATCGCCTTATTTAATTTATCGAGTTGACCAATAAACTCATATAACTGCTTTACCACCTCGTTGCTCTCATCTTCTTGCGATAAGTCAGCAATCTTCACTATGCACTCTTCATTTGCTTTATCTTCTCGCCGACTGTTTCTTCGGTAATAAGATATAGCTACATTCAGCGAAATTCGGTACATCCACGTTGAAAACTTATAAGCATTGTTGTAATTATCATAAGCTAGCCACATCGTTGTTAATATTTCTTGGGCTAAGTCTTGTCGGTCATCTTTGTTTTGACAGTATGAATTCACAATTTTATAAATAATGCCTTTATGTTGCTCCATTGCTTGAGCAAATTGTGTTTTTTTAGTTGTGGTCATTTACTGGTTAATCCATCACTTTTTCTTAATTTCATAATATTAAGACTTTAAAGTTTGTTTATTTAATAACATAAAGCACTCTAGCCCTATTTACGGGTATGCCTTCGATATGCTTTAAATACTATTTAAAACATATCGACCCTAAAGTAATATCTGCTTAGTTTATTACCTAGTTATTCGCAGCAACTGCGAAAAAATCACAAGTTCAAATAAAATTTTTCAATTCAAGCGTTAAACGCGTTGTTAACTCTCTATTTTTAGTCGATGGTAAATATTGCTGAAGAGGCTTTATTAAGTGGGTTTAATATTTAAACGGTGGCTTTTAACCTCTCTGTTAAGGTTAAATAAACTGAAGTATTTTTTGATAGTAGCTAGCTAATCATGCATAAAATTAGTGCTTAAAATAACCTTTTTGTAAAAAATGTATAGTTTGATAAGCAACATTTTCGTTGTAGCGCATTTCAGAGTGGCTTACATTAATAGTAATAAAATCATGCATGTTCGCTAATTTTGTGGACTCAACCGATACAAGCCCATCATTAACACCATTAAATTTATCGTTAGTTAAGCTAGACGACTTTGTGCCTGCTATTACGCCAAACTTTACAGTTAACTCTCCCAAATTATTACCAAGGCTATTCACACCTGTAACTAATGATTTGCTAATGCCGCCTCCTAAAGTAATTAACCAAGAGTTTTTAAAATGATCAGCCAGTTCACTCCCTTTATTTGGCGTACCTATTAAAACGCTATTTCCTATAGCCACATTTTTTAGTGTGTGATTAGCGTTTTGTAAATATGCTCTAATTACTAACCCACCTAAAGAATGCCCTACAAAGTGCACTTTTGAAGAATTGATAATACAGGCATCAATTTGTTTTGTTGTGTCTTTCAATACTGCCTCAACACTTTCGCCAATTGTTGCGTAATCTAAACTGCATACTTTATACCCTGCTTGCTCTAGCCTTTGAGCTAATTTCCACATGGCCCAATCGCTTCTTCCTAATCCATGTGCCAGCACAATAAGATCTTTATCAATATCATTGCCCGACGAAGCTTGGTTCGTATTTACGCAACCTGTTGCTGTAAAAAGTGTAATAAACAACACGAATGTAATTTTTAATAGCATTATCTAACCACCTAAATTTTTACGCATCGAACTGAAAACATATACTCTTTATTAAGCTTCGCACGGCGAATTTCGCCCTTGTGAGAGTTCCACCACGAATAAGCAAGTGTTCTTGCATAAGCCTCAGAATTAGTTGCATTGGTGCTTGTCCAAAACTCGGTATACATACCCTGAGTGATATACCAATTTCCTAATTTGACCCCCGCAGGCATAGTAGAAAAGCCGTATTTATTTACTTGCAATTGATTAAAACGCTTAAAAATAGTGTCGGGTTGCTTTACTTTTAACGTAATTGCCACGTCGTCTTGTCCACGCCACCCAAGTTTATCCACGTCTGTTTTATCTATTCCTATAGCTATCTCTAAAGCTTTGTAGTCTTCATCAGAGGCGACTCGCCATCCTTCTGGGCAAAGGTTTCGCGTATCTGTTACGTCATACCAATCGTAAAGCCTACCATAAATAGCTAAATTACTTTTATCATCATTAGGTATAAAGCCAGTATTAACCTTTGATCCATCTTGAAACTTAGTCACACGAAGGTTTTCAGCTAACCATATTTGTTTACCAATCGTAACTGTTCGATAAATATTACCTTCATGATCCTGAACCAACGCGCTATTTATTGATGGTTGTGAAGTGTTTTGTTCGCTAATAAGTTCATTCGCTAACGCTGTTGAGGTCGACATAAATATTCCCAATATATAAATGAAATGTTTCATAGGTGCTCGTCTAGTAAATATTGCTTTCTACAGTTGCCATTTAAATGCTGTTTGTTGTTCCGAAAGCGTCCATAATTTTGTTAAAACCTTTTTATCTAACACAAATGATTCGAGCTTACATTCGCCTACAGGGCCGCCAAAGTTTAAAAATCCGGTTGGTCCGTAGTAGGCATGCTGTTTTAGGTTACTTTGAGCTGCGCACATTACTTCTGGATAAGCGCCTTTTTCAGCTGATTGAGCAACACCCAGTTTGACCATAAATGACCACGATAACCTAGTAGCAAAACTTGCTGTTTCCCTAATTAATGATGTGTTTGATGCCCCAGGATGACAAACATATACTTCCACATTTTTATCGGCCGCTTTAACTTTATTTTGTAGCTCGTAAGCAAACATCATTTGCGCCAATTTACTTTGGCTATACACTTTATTTGCGTTGTAATTTTTATCCCAGTTCATGTCTTCAAACTGAATTGTTTTGAGCCCCATTTTGTGCCCTTCACTCGACACCACAACAATACGTCCCTTCGATGTGTTAATTCGCTCAAACAACAAACCACATAATAAAAAGTGGCCATAATGGTTAACCCCTAACTGGCTTTCAAAACCATCTGCTGTAAATTGTTGCTGCTCAACTTGCGCTATTGCACCATTACAAATTAGTGCGTTAATTTGAGGTACTTTTATCAAAATTTCTGTGCAAGCAGTGCGTACTGATGTCAAATCGGCTAAATCCAATGTTATAAAGCTGACGTTTGCGCCACTGCCAAATTCATCCTTGAGCTTTGTAATTGCCAGCACAGATTTATTTGGATTACGATTTAGCATAACAACATTGGCTCCCTTAGAGAGTAATATGCGAGTTGCTTGAAAGCCCGCGCCTGTATTTGCTCCCGTAATTAGATAAGTTTTACCATGCAAAGCGCTTAAGTTTTCAGGTGTCCAGCCGTTAGGCCCAAATTGATTTTTTTGCGTCATAATGTTGTCCAAGATGAATAATGTTAATTTTAATATGCAGACATTATAATCTCAGCCACACATGCTAAAAGGCGTAATAATCCTTAAAACATGCCTATTTGTATCACTTTGTTGAGTTACACAAACTCTAATGCTAATTTTACCACCTGTTTAATGAGTGATTATTGACTATGAGTAAAGCCAAAATACTACAACTAATTAATAGAAAAATGAATGAAAGCGGCATGGTACAAACAGGTATTGAAGGCATTCAATTATTTAAAATCACAGACCCTATTGAATGTTCACCAGCGGTCTATGAACCTTCTGTCACGGCTATTGTTTTAGGCACAAAAGAAGCTATTTTAGATGGCAACAAACACCTTTATGACAACACACAATACATATGTTGCACAATGCCTATGCCTGTTGAAGCCGGTACTCCAAAAGCCTCGACAGATAACCCATTAATAGGTGTATACATTTCGATAGATACAGGAATTATGACCGAGTTAGCACTCGAGATTCAAAGCGCAACTAGCACCCAACAAATACCTAACGTGAGTTATCCTTCACAAAGTATTTTAACTGCCGATTGGGACCATAACTTTACCGATGCGTTGTATAAAGTGTTGCTGCTCGATGATGATGCTATTGATTTAGCCATATTGAAGAAAGCACGCTTGAGTGAACAATATTACGCGCTGTTAAAAGGTCAAGCAGGCTATGCGTTTAAACGGGCATTTGGTGTGGGTAACGAGATTGCACGTTCAATTGCCTTTTTATCCTCTCATTTGCATGAAAACATAACCATTGAAGACATGGCTAGCCAAATAGGTATGAGCCGCGCTGTATTCCATCGTAAATTTAAACAAGCAGCTAACATGTCCCCTATTCAATTTGTTAAATCAATGAGGCTTAATCATGCTGCCATAAAAATAACACAAGGTACCAATGTCAACGTTGCGGCCATGGAAATGGGTTATGTAAGCAGTTCTCAGTTCAGCAGAGAATTTAAAAGAATGTATGGCTTATCGCCCAAGCAATGGAGCCAACAAAATTAGCACAATAAAGTCGATATTTTAACGCCTTATAAATGTAAAAGAGTGAGTACCTAACTTGTGAAAAGTTATACTTATTAGCTTAGTAACACTGCATAACCCAACTTATCTTATGGTTCATAAATAATTTTATAACGATCTTTGCCAGACTTTTTAACTTGGTACATTGCCGCATCTGATTTTTTTATTTCATCATCTATGTCAGTGCTATTGTTTGGTGATACCACATTTAACCCCATACTTACGGTTACATTTATTGTGTTTTCACCTTCAACAGGCACTTTAAGATTTCTAATTGCATTTATAAGTTTTTCGGCAACGGGTTCAGCATCGTCTACTTCTTTTAAAATAACAGCAAAAGCAAACTCTTCACCACCAAAGCGGCAAAATACATCATCAATTCTCAATATGTGCGTTAATATGTTTGCTAATTCAACAAGTAAGCGATCACCCACATCATGACCATAGGTATCGTTAACAGCTTTAAAGTTATCAACATCAAATAATCCAAACGCAATTATACCCCCACGCCTGACACTTCCTTTGACTAATTTATTAACTTGATCAGAAAAAAAGCGACGATTAGGAATTCCAGTTAATGGGTCAAAAAACGCTATTTTTTCAAGTTGAGACTTAGCTTGTTGTAATTCAAATGTTCTTTCTTGTACTAAATTTTCTAGGTTAACTTTTAACTCTTTTAAATCTTTATTTCGTTTTTCTAACTGTTCGGTTTGAAATTTACTTTTTGAAACATCCCGTTGAATTGCTGCAAAATGAGTAACCTCACCAAACTTATTTTTCAACGGAATAATATTCATTTCAACCCAGTAAGGCCTTCCTCTCACGTCATAATTTAGTAGTGTTTCAGTTACTTCTTCGTTACGCTCTAATGCAGAATAAATTCTTTGCTTAGCTTGGGGGTCAGTTAAGTTGCCTTGTAAAATTCTAGGTGTTTCACCAATTATATCTGACGAGCTGTATCCAGTAAGTGCCTGAAAAGCCTTATTAACGTATACTATTTTAGGCCCTTCAGGGTGTTTGATATTTTTTGCATCGGTAATAACAACCATGTCTTGCGTATTTTCGACCACATCTTGAAACGAAATTTGCTGCTTAGCGTCAGAAATATCAGTGATGGTTACAACAATAAAGTTTTTATCATCGTCATGTCCTTCAAAATAAGCATTAACCATAAACCAGCTTATGTCTTTTTTTGCCCCGCCAACAACACCTAAAACTTTATTGGTAACTTTCTTTTTTGTTGATTTAACAACATTAACTGGATAGTCCTCAACGGCCATAAGGTTGCTTTGCTCGTCAATGAGTGTCCAATTAGGGTCATAAGTGTCTCGCCCTATTGCTTGCTCGTAATCTAAATTTAGTAACTGCAAACCGATTGGGTTTATGTAAACAATTGATGTATTCCAGTTATGAATAATCACACCTACTTGTGCATACTCAAGTAAGTTTTTAAAATTTAAATCACTGATACCATTCATGAATGATCTCATTTAAAAAATATTAATACCAAAAAGGTAGTAAACAAATAGAGAAAATGAAACCAATTAGTACCTAATTTAATTTAAAAACTGCTCATTATTTAAACCTTAAAAATAAAAAAGCAAGCCATAGTGGCTTGCTTTTTGTGCCCGTTCAAAGGCTACACACTTTCAACATAAATTTTAAAAACGGTAACTAGCACCAAACGTAATACGACGGTCTGTAAGGCCTTGGAAACACAATAGTGACCCTTCGTTAACACAAGACTGGCTAATTTCAGACTCAGTAATATTTACAGCTTCTAAGCCAATATTAAGCTGCTCGTTTACATCGTAGCTAATACTTGCATTAAGCTGACCACGGTCCTCTTGCACTACAGGGAACCCCCATGGGAAGCTTGACGTGCTACCAAAATCGTTTGAGCGGTAACCTTCACGCCATGTGTAACGCATACGTGCCGATAAACCAAACTTTTCGTAGTATAGAGTAAAGTTATACGCATTTTCTGATAAGTTAAGCAAACCTTGTATTTCGCTTACTTCAATACCCGGTGTACCGGTGCTTGCAGCAAATACGTTACTCGCTCTTGAAGTCGCCTTATTGACTGTTTCACCGCCCGAGAACTCTTGAATTGTATAATTAGCTAAAACACCAAAACCCGACGCCCACCCTAAATCTTTTTCAAAGCTAGATAGGTCATACTGGAACGCAAACTCAATCCCTTTTTGGGTTGTTTCGCCAGTGTCGTTTACTTTTGTCTCAGTACCTACACATACACCACGACCATTTTCAGGACCAAACACGTTAATGTCTGCAATTGGGTTAAATATGCCACCGCCTTCACATGGGTCTGTTAAATCACGATAGCCTGTTACTGGGTCTTCTACTGGCGATGTTAACTGATTAACATGAAGTTCTTTACGCGTTTTATGGAAAATACCTACACTAAATACGCTCGCCTCAGTAAAGTACCAATCTGCTGATAAATCATAAGATAATACTTCTTCTGGTTTTAGTGCTGGGTTACCAAATTCAACTTCATCATTTGGGCTCGTGCTATAAGTAATAGAAGTAGATAAGTCGTTATAATCTGGACGACGAATATCTTTACCTGCACCAAAGCGAACCACTACATCTTCTGACACGTCGGCAACTAAGTTTAAACGCGGTAGGATAAAGTTGTAGTCTGACTCATTTGTAATCCGCGTTACTAGCTCATTGCCACTGCCGTCTTGCGTTACAGAATTACCTGTCGATTCAACATCAGTTTGAATATAACGTAAACCAAAGTTACCGCGGAACATGTCGTATTCAAAGTTAGCTTGTGCATAAAAAGCGTGGGTAATTTCTTCAATATCAAAAAAGCCTGAAGAACTTGACGTTGGTGCATTTAGCGTACGGCTAGAGCCATGAGTTTGTAATGCTTGCTGAAGTGTTGCAAGTACTGCATCAGGGTCTGATGCCACGAGTTCTGGGTCAATCAGTAAAAAATCGCCTATGTATAACGAACGACCATCAGCCTCATTAAAGTTATCAGGACCCGCAACTAAAAGATCAGCGAATAAATCACCTCTTGGGCTATCTGCCATAGAGCGCAGACCAACACTTGATGTGATTTCGTTTTGCTTACTCGCCGATTTGCTGTAACGGTAACCAAAATCAACAGAGGTAACTATTGAGTCTGTGTAATATGTTGAATCTATACGGAACGCATCTTCAGAGTTCTCAACGGTATCTTGACCAATGTTTACATCACGTAGTACTACATTTGCAGGGTCAAGTAATTGCTCAACCGTAGGCGCATATTCAGCACCTTGTGCAATACCAAAAGTAAGTGCTCCACCTGACAGGTCGTATTCAAAAGGCACACTGTTATCATTACCGCCACCAGCATCTAAAGGTGCATTAGGGTTAATGAAGTTAAGTGTAGTATTAAAGCTTGGTGTTGTTGTATCAGAAGATGACGAAGCAACCTCAGCGCTTACAAACCATTTATCACCTTGCCATTCACCACCTAGCCTAAAAATATTACTGTCGGTAACACGAGAATTTGTATCACTCGAAAAACGTAAATTTGGATCGTCATCATCATTTGCTAAATTAACTGGGATTACACCGCGTAAAGCCGCTTGAATTGAACCTAAATTAGTTCCACCTAAAGAACCTAGATTAATTGTTTCAAATTCATCAGGAACCGAAATGTCATTCAATGCACTGACACCCGACGCTTGAACACGAGAGCTCTCTTGACGACGTTCCTGATCGTTTACAACAGCATCAAAATAAAACTTAGTATTGTCATTTGGTGCCCACTCAAGCGTACCTACAAAGTTCTTTGTTTCGTATTCGTAGTTATCGTAATCTTGGACAAAAAATTGAATAGGTAAAAAGTCAAAAGACTGTGCACTGGCTACTCCACTATCAGAGGTTACAATGTTGTCTCTGTCTGCACGAGGGCGAAATGCTGTCACGTCTTGCTCGGCATAACTGCCGCTTACTAAAATACCAAACTCACCAAAGTCGCCTTCCCAGTTATCTGCAAAAGTTCCAGAAAACGCGGTTGTAAGCCACTATCAGTGCTTAGACTACTATTTTCACCTTGTACTCTAATTGTGGCTAATTGTTCACCTAGTTGGAGTGGACGTATTGTTTTAAGGTTTATTATTCCGCCTACTGAACCTTCAATTGTTTTGGCTTCAGGCGATTTTATAACTTCTAAACTAGAGATAATAGAAGCCGACACATCTTCAAAGCTAATGCCGCTGCGTCCAGAGCCTGAACCCACAGTTGAAACACCATTTATTTCAGTACGGTTTGCATCGGTACCACGAATTTGAACACCCGTACCTACACCAGCCTGACGCGTGATCTGAATACCCGTTACGTTCTCAAGTACTTCAGCTAAATTTTGGTCAGGTAACTTACCAATATCCTCTGACTGAATAATTTCTACAAGGCTGTCTGCTGAACGTTTTTCAGCAAGCGCATTAGTTAAAGATTGACGTATACCAGAAACTTCAATTACCTCTAGGTCATCCTTAACATTTTTTGTCTCTTCCTGCGCATGAACAGATAAAGACATATTCATTGCCGTTGCAGATATAACCGCCAGTGTGATTTTTGATAAATTATGACTCATAGTTTTTTCCTGTGTGTGTGAAACGCTATGCTACTTGTTACTTTTCATACAAAAGTGAATTGATGTATTACAAAAGGTTAACTGAATATTTACACTAAAAACCGAAAAGGTCAACCGGATTGTAAGTCAAATACTATAAAATAATACAAATTTGTTATTACCAAAAACAAATACCGCACACCTGACAACTACGAAAGTGTAGGAAAAAAATACAACCACTTGTAATGCATATAGTTTTTAAATCAGACATACAGCACTATAGTAGTAGTTAAATTGTTTTTTGAAGTTTATTATTCCGTTATATTATTTAGCTATAAAATGAAATATTTTAATTATAAAAGTATAAAAAGGCTGCAAATTGGTTAACCAATTAAAAATATATTAGACTTTTGGCTAGAATAATAAGGCTACAAACATAAAGCAGACTAATCGCATTTACGTTTATATAAATACAAAAGGAGTTTTTTTGGCTTACAACAAAGGCTGTAAAAGTTGAATGGAATTTAATCTGCGATCAGTTTAGATGGTTTAGTTTAGAAAAGTCAGTGATAAAGGTGTGCACATCCACGTAGATACAAAAAACCCCATTAGTTAAACCAATTGGGGTTTTTATAAGTTACTAACTTTTACAGTTTATAACTTAAACCTAAGAATAAACGTGGACCGTAATCGTTTACTTCACCTAAGTTATCTTCAACAAAAAAGTCTTGAGATTTAGGAGCACTGAATAGATTAATTGCCTCTGCTTTAACTCTAAAGTGCTTGTTAATTTTGTACGATGCACGCATTTCCCATACGCCTACCGAATCAACATAACGTAAGCGTGTGCCATTGCTTGTATAAGGTTGGAAATACTCACTACGGTATTTGTAAATAACCGCAGTATCGAAGCCACCTATTTGGTAATAAAGTTGGCTGCTAAATACATGCTTAGAAAACCCAGGTACAGAACCTGGCTCAACAATGCCCTCTTTAAGCTGCGTTGTATTGCCATCTACATCTGTAACAAACGTGTCGCCGTAGAGGCTATCTTCAAATTCAAAGTCCGTGTCGGCATAGTTATATCCAAACTTAACGCCTATGCCACTATCCCAACGGTATGAGAATGATGTTTCTAGGCCTAAAATCTCACTTTCTTCGTCGTTTGTTACTGAATTTGTAATAGGTAATGAAACGGTCTCACCTCCAACAACAAAGTCTTCAATAACTGTGCGCTGTTGGAAGCCGCCTTGGAACTGCTTATAGTAAAGGCTTAATGCAAAAATTGAATCTTCATTAGGGTACCACTCAAATGCTGCATCGTAGTTCCATGACATTAGAGGCTGCGTATCTGGGTTACCAGAGCCGTTTACACCCACTAACAAGTCACTAATTGTAGTGGCCGTATCAGATGTGTCTTCTTGAAAAGAGCGGCTATATCCCAAGTCAGATGGGTCTGCACGCGACATACCACGGTAAATACCCGCACGTAATAAAATATCTTCGCTGTAATCGACCACTAAGTTAAAGCTAGGTAAGAACTTGGTGTAATCACCGCCCCCTTTTATTTTATCAAGAGTACCTGTGTCTGATTCAACAAGAGAAAGAACCCCTGTATCGCTGGTAACAACGTCAAAACTATTTCTAAAACCAATTGATGTAACTTCAGTATCGACAATACGCAAACCAAAGTTACCACGAATAAACTTACCAAACATTTCTGTATCGTAATTAGCCATTAAGTAAGCAGCCGTTGTTTTTTCAGTTACGTCAATGGTTCCTGCGTTTTGGTATTCAACCTCAGGGTATTCAAATACTCCACCCTCATTAGACGCGACAACGGCTTGAGAAAAACACTCATTATCGTAAGTCGCCCATGAAGAGCCTGTCCCTGTGTCTACCACATTGCCATCGCTATCTACATGCGTGATGATATTTCCATCTGACACACTAGACAAAAAGCCTGATTCAGGAAAATCAATTTGGCAACCTTGAAGCACATCGAGCGCTTCAGCACCTGAACCTAAAGTAAATTGATTACGAGAGCCGTTACCGTTCGTTCCACCAAATTGTGTAAAGCTAAGCTCTGAGGTACGAACGCCACCTTGAATTGTGGTGAACATGCCGCTATCAACTAAATAGTCAAAATCTAAACGAGCAGACACAACTTTGTTATCTCTCACGTTTTCACGGTCAATACGCGTTCTTAAGCTGTCAGTAAAATTAGATATATCTGTTACGTCAAAATCAGTAAGCGTAAAGTGTGGAATGTTATCGCCCATATCCCACGAGAAATAATTACGTCCAGCGGTTCTGCCTCGGTTAGAAATTTGCAGTTCTTCACGCGAGGTTTTTGAATACGCTAAATCTAAATCTATGGTCAGTCTATCATTTACAGTATGTTCGATATTTAAGCCGTAACCACGGTAATTTTCTTCACGAGAAAATTGCTCACCAGCAGACTCAATACGCTCTTCACCTTCCCAATGTAAAATGCCGCCTACATCGTTAGTGACAAGTGATGGGCCGGTTACACCTGGTGTTGCGCGCTTTTGTAAGAAAATTAAATCATGACGTGCTTCTCGTTGCGTTCTATCAGAAATTTGGCTATCAAAATTAATATCCCATTCTGCAGACGGCTGGTACTGAAAGGCAAAAAATACCGCGTCACGCTCGTCTGACGTTTCGTTTTGACGAAAGCTTCGGCTGCTGCCAGTCCATGCGTATGGAGTACCATCACTCACGGCTTTGCCTGTGTCAGGGTCAATTTCTGTGTCATAACCTTGGTTATTACTTCCGTTTACTTGATCCTCACAATCACCTGCACTACTGCGGTAAAAACCTTCATTCGTATTAGTTGGGTCATTTAAACATGCCCAAAGCGACGAACCTGATGGGCTAGAACTTCTGTATTCCGCCTCTGGCTGGCTTATATCCTGTCGTTGAACACCAAATGAAACACCCACCGCTTGGCCATTATCAAATTCAAACTGGTCAACATAGCTAAATGTGCCACGGTAACCTAAATCGCTTTGCAGGGAGTTGTCTACATTACTCTCGTCAGGGTTGTAGTTAAGTTTAACCTCACCTTGCAAACGCTGCTTACCAAAATCCAATGGGGTTACAGTCTCAAGAGCAATAACACCCGCAACACCACCTTCAATCATCGAAGCGTCTTGGGTTTTATAAATAGCTACTTTTTTTACAAGTTCTGATGGAAATTGTGAAAAGTTTACTGAGCGGTCACCGCTACCATTGGTTGCTTCACGGCCGTTTATGTGTGTTGCACTTAAAAATGGGCCTAGGCCGCGAATGGTAATTTCTGTCGCACCGCCATTTTCACGATGCGATGCTGCGCCTGTAATAGACTCTAATGCTTCGCCTATCGATAAAGCGGGTAAATCACCAATATCTTCAGATGAAAGACCATCAACTACGGTTGTGGCTTCGCGCTTTATGGCTATTTGATCTTGAATTGTTCTGCGTGTACCTGTAACACTGATGATTTCTACATCAGGCTCGACCTCAGTCACTTTTGCTTGTTCTTGTTGTGCGTGCGCTGAAAATACACATGAGCTTGCTACACCGGCAATAGCGGCTGTTCGTACCCATTTAGCTACAGGGCTCAGTGCGAATTGACCTGAACGCATTTTATTATTTTTTGAAGACTTCAACGACATTTTATGCTCCGTTGGTTATTGTTGTGTGATTGTTGTGTGTTGACTTGTTATTCATCTGTATAAGTTATGTGACAACTGTTGTTAATATACTCAAGCAACCACAGATGATCAACCAATTTAACAATCAAAACATTACCAATTTACATACCAATTACCGCAAAGCAGTATTACCAAGGGGTCAGGCGGCGATGTAATAAAAAATAATTAGAAAAGCAAACGTATTTTTCGGTCATGTTTTACTCACAGGCATAAAAAAACCCCAAAGAAGGGGCTTTTTAATTAAGAGTGTTTACTTAGGTTAGTCGTTATTAACAACCCATGTTGAGCCAACACCTACATCACTCGCTTGAATGTAGTAAAGCCCTTTTGCACCTGCCACAGCTTGTAAACCTGCTGGGTCGGTTTCAAGTAATGTGCTTGCTGCGAATACATATTCAAGTATTTCTTTACCGTTTGCAGCTGGGTCTTGATCAATAGCACCATCGGTATCAAATGAGCCGTTACCATTTAGGTTTCTGATTGCAACCCAATCGCCACTTGTATCACCAGATACACGGCTATCCATGTAACCAAAGTTGTTGCTTAATACTGATGTATCATGCTTGATTAAATCACAGTCGTATTCAAAAGCATGGTCGCTATCAAGTGTATTTGGATAAAATAATCCTTGTGTTAAGGCGCTACTTTCAATGGTATCTGCATCAGTTTGATCACCTAAGCCATTAGCAATAAGGTTTCCATCAAAATTTATGACAAATGCATTTTTAGTTAAGCCATAGAGTACAGGAGCATTATCCACTGTAAGTTCATCACAATCACCCACAGGGGCACGAGAACCTATTTCAGTACTAAACACGATTGGTTGCTGAGAGTTCAAAACAGTGTTATTAGTTACCGTTAATGTGAAGTCACCCGCCGCATCCAATACAGCTTGGTTACCTGAGTTTGGTATACCGCCATCAGCTTGAGAGAATGGATTTGCAGTAAATACAATTCCACCAGCCTCTTTATTACCAGAACGAATACCTGCAATGTAGTTGTTACTAACTGTGTGGCCTAGCGGTGTAATTAGCACACCAGCAGGACGATCGCTAGAGCTTGCAATATCAGTAGTACGAATAATAACGTTGTCTGTCACGTTATTAAAACCACCATCTTCTAGTGAAATCCCGCCATTAGGGTTAACTACAGTGTTACCTTTAATAGTTGCACCCGATGTTTGCACGCGCATTAAACGACGACCGGTTACAAAGTTTTCTACTCGATTATATTGAATAGTAAAGTTTGCATCGTCAGCTGCATCTGAACCGGTAGTACTTCCCGCATTAATTAAATGAAGGCTTGAGTTACCAAAATTTGGATTCGCACTGGTGCCACTAAATAAATTGTATTGAACAACATGGTCGCTGCCTGATGAAGCAATTTTAATAACGGAGCCATTTTCAGCATTATCACGATTACTAAATGTATTTCGCTCGATTAGCGCGCCCGTGCCTTTGATCATTAACCAGTGGTAAGTCGAATTATTTAACTCGGCTTCATCGCCATCCATTGTGTTTTGAGTAAACTCGAAGTTATTCCCTTCAGAATAAATAATTGCACTTTCTTGCGTTTCACAAAATGAGCCTGATTTTGTATCTATATTTTTAAACGTAAGGCCTGTTAGCGCTGCACCTTCTACACCTGAAGCAACGTGAATACATACTTCGCCACTAATAACTGGCGTTTGTTCTTCAACAGCGCGAAGCGTTACACTACTGGTGAGTAAAACTTCATCCATATCAGCGTAAACACCGGTATTAAGGCCAACAACATCACCATCAGCAAGGCCGCCACTTACCGCACTTAGTAGCTCTGTTGGTGAGCTAACAAGTTGGGAATAAATTACCGTCTCTAGTGAGCCACTTACAGAACCCTCAAATCCGTCGTTATCGGTATAAGAAGCACTCACAGATATAATTGCACCCGCATATGCCGCAGGTGAAAACGTATTACTGTTTGTATCGGCTACTTCAACGCCATCGGCAAACCAGCTATAAGTAACATTTGTTTCTTCAATACCATTATTATCTGTTAGTTGTGCTGTTAATTCACCGCTAACTAAGTAAGGTGATGTGCCTATAATTGTAATACTTCCCGCTTCATCAACCGCAACAGCCGATACGGGAATTGTTTTTTCTGATGTATTATCTTCTACAAAACCATTGTCATCTGTATAAGTCACTTGTACCGATACAGCTTGCCCAATTAAAGTAGCCTCTACAATATATTCGCTTTGGGTTGCACCAACTATTTCTTCATCGTCAGCAAACCATTGATAAGTGATTTCTCCAGATACACCATCCATATCAGTAATGTCAGCACTAAGCGTATTACCCACTGTGGGTGTGCCACTAATTGCTACATCACCTTGTGCATTAACACGCGCAACAGGCGCAGTGCCAACAGACGTCACTGACTCTGCAAACCCACGATCGTCTTCAAACGATGCTGTAACGGTGATCACGCTATTAAACTGTGCTTCTGTAAGCATGAGTGACGAAAGAACCTCTCCCTCAATTACTACGTCATCCGCCAACCACTCGTATACGACTGTTAAACTATCAAAACCATTTTCGTCTTCAACATTCGCGGTCAGCTCTGACCCGATAAGTGCATCACCTGTTATTGTTACGCTTGCTGGAAATGCAATGGCTGCTACGTCAGAGGTAGGATCTGAAATATGTGACTCGTTAACACCACCATCATCAGTGTATTTAGCTTGAGCTGTGATAGCTAAACCAATTTGATCGTCCGTAAGTGTAAACGATGCGCTATTAGCGCCTTCTATTACTTCGTTATCTGCATACCAAAAATAAGAAACAGTTCCTGATATACCATCAGGATCTGACACGTTTGTTGTTAATGTTTGACCGCTTGTGGCTGTTCCTGACAGAGCAATAGAGCCCAGTTCGTTGTCATTGTTGTTTGCGTCAGTGTCACAACCAACTATTGCCGCTGCAATAGCGCATAGTGCAAAGTGTTTTAAATTCATGATGCCTCTATTCTCCATTTTATAGGTTAAATATTTGGCCAGCTATTGTGTGTGTTACCAAATAATCATATTAGTTGTTACCAAATTTACTTTATTTGAAAATAATTTGTTAACCAACTTGGTCATATAACCACAATAGAAATGATATTTCCAGCTTATTTACTGAACTCAATGTACCTTTTTACCTATACAAGGCACATAGGTAACCCACCAACCTATTTAAAGGATGCATAAATGTACAAAAATCAGCATTGACAAAAAATAAATTTTTACCAATTGGCTTTACAATAATCACACTAAAATACAAATGACTATTTAACTAATGAGCGTATTAATAGAATTGCTAGAACAAGAAGATAAGTAATTAGTTGAAAAGGAAAGTAACAGAGAAAAGCTTTCTCTGTTACTAAATAACCGAAGTGAAGGGTATCGAATTAGCTTAGCGCTGAATTATTAAAATAATCAACGGGTTCAATCGAACCTAAAGTAACGGGAACTCGTTGATGTAAATCGTCAGGAGTTATATCTAAAATTCGAGCGCCACGCGATGTGGCTTTGCCTCCCGCATTTTCTACGAGCATTGCAAGCGGGTTGGCTTCATATAAAAGCCTAATTTTGCCATTGTCATTACCAACGCGTTTATCCTGCGGGTATAAAAATAAGCCACCGCGACATAATATCCGGTGTACATCACCTACCATTGCCGCATTCCATCGGATTGAGCTTTTTTCAAAGCTTTCAGATGTGTAAAGCAACTTGTCAAAGTACACTTGTGTAGGCTCATCCCAGTAACGATAATTTGCCATATTTACGGCAAACTCTCGGCTTTGCGAAGGAATTTGTAGTTGTGGATTAGTGAGTAAATACCCACCATGTGTTGAGTCAAGGGTATAACAGCGTGTTGGCCCACCGGTGGTCATTACGAGTAATGATGAAGGGCCATATAATACATAGCCTGCACACACTTGGCTTACACCCGGTTGGTTAAACTGCTCATCACTGTCAAAAGGTACGTCGTCTCTTGCCAAATAAATAGTAAATATTGTGCCTATTTGACCATTTACATCGATATTAGAAGAGCCATCGAGTGGATCAAAAGCAACAATAAAAGTGCCTTCAGGGTGGCCACCTACCGCGTGATCTTCTTCCTCAGAGGCCACTGTTCTGACCGAACTGTCTTCAAGAAGAATATCTTTAAGTAATTGATTGGCAATAATATCTAGTTTTTTTTGAACTTCACCCTGAATGTTTTCATTCATCGTGGAGCCTAGCACCCCTGCAAGTTCACCTTGACCAACTCTAAACGCAATCTCTTTACTTGTGGCTAAAATGGTACGGATAAGCAAAATTAAATCCGTTCTTACACCATCTTCTTTTAATACTGTATTGAGTCTTTTCATAAGCTATACCGATTTACACAATTAAGATCTTTAAAGCACTGGATGAGTCTTGTTACCATATGCTGCTCAGAGTGACGAAGCCACACGCGTGGGTCATAGTACTTTTTGTTAGGTTTATCATCACCGTTAGGGTTACCAATTTGACCTTGTAGATAGGCCTCGTTGCTGTTGTAGTAATCTAAAACACCGTTCCAACATGCCCACTGCGTATCGGTATCAATGTTCATTTTAACTACACCATACGTTAATGACTCTGCAATTTTTTCTTCCTCTGAACCACTGCCACCATGAAATACAAAGTTAATTGAATTACTCGGTAAGTTAAATTTTTTCGCTACATATGCTTGTGAGTCTTTTAAAATAGTAGGCGTAAGGACAACATTTCCTGGTTTATAAACACCATGCACGTTGCCAAAAGAAGCGGCAATGATAAAATTAGGACTAATAGCACTTAAGCGTTCATAAGCGTAAGCAACATCTTCTGGCTGCGTATAAAGCGCTGAGCTATCAAGGTGAGAATTATCAACACCGTCTTCTTCTCCGCCTGTACAACCAAGCTCAATTTCAAGTGTCATACCTATTTTAGCCATGCGTGCTAAGTAGCGCTCACATATCTCTATGTTTTCTTCTAAAGACTCTTCAGATAAATCGATCATGTGTGAGCTAAACAACGGCTTACCTGTCAATCTAAAATGCCTTTCGCCTTCATCCAACAAACCATCAATCCATGGTAATAATTTTTTGGCTGCGTGATCGGTATGAAGCATAACGGGGATTTCGTAGTGCGCCGCAACACTATGTACATACCTAGCTGCGCTCACCGCACCAAGTACTGCACCTTGTTGTTCTGGTAATGAGAGGCCTTTACCACAAAAAAACTGTGCACCACCATTTGAAAGCTGAATAATAACCGGTGACTTCATTTCTTTAGCGGCCTCAAGAGTTGCATTAATTGAGGTTGTGCTAACTACATTTACAGCTGGCAGCGCATACTGGTTAGCACGCGCATGGTTATATATTGCACTTACCTCGTCACCCACTATTACGCCAGGTAAAATAGTTTGAGATAAATCGTTCATTTTAGCACTCCCTGCTATTTTATTGCTTGAATACAAGAGTCTGTAATAGCTTGCCAGTTTTCTTGTGCAACCCATTCCTTTTTAGCAACCCATGTACCACCTACAGCAAATACGTTATTTAAAGAAAGATAATCCATTTTGTTACTTTCACTTACCCCACCCGTTGGGCAAAAGCTAACCGCTCTAAATACACTCGATACAGCCGACACAAACGGAGCCCCTCCTGCTAGCGATGCAGGGAATAATTTTTGCTCCTCAAAGCCATACTCTAGCGCCATAAGAATATCGCCGGTATTTGATACGCCGGGTAAAACAGGAACACCACATTTTGTGAGTGTAGTTAGTAATTTAGGAGATACCGCTGGGGTTACAATAAAATCAGAACCGGCTTCAATTGCTTGCTGTAAAATAGCTTCGTTAATAACGGTACCTGCGCCAACTTTTAGCTCTGGGACTTGCTCTTTAATCGCTTTTAAAGCATCAATTGAGGCGTCTGTTCTTAGCACAACTTCAACCAAAGTAAGGCCTGCTTTAGCCATAGCTTTTGCAATTTGAACACCCTGCTCTGGGGTATCAGCTTGAATTATAGGTAGCAGAGTTTGCCCTGACATAAGTTCAGAAAAGCGAGTCATAACGTTGTTCCTTTATTTTAAGTAGTTTGGCCGGGGTATGGAGGCCTTAAATTTTATTAGATACCAGCTTCAACCATTGCATGTTGAAAAACATCTTTTGGTGCAATTGCACCCGGTTGTTGAATCACAGCTCCGGCTGCTTTAGCGCCAAGTTGAACTGCTGCCGCAATTGACTTACCTGAAAGTCGAGCGCCTAAATAAACACCATTAAAGGCATCGCCCGCTGACGTTGTATCTACCACTGTGGTGACCGGTATTATTGTGTGGCTTTGAAGTGTGTTGTTTTGTTGTGTAATAACAGATTCTGGACCATTTTTAACCACAATCTCATTAATTTGATATGGCTTTAAGTACTCTATTACCGCCTCAACGCTGTGAACATCATATAATGTTGTAAGGTCTTCAACTCCTGGTAGAGTTATATCTGCAAGGCCAAATGCTAAATGATACTGCGCTTTAGTATCCTCTACACTGTCCCATAAACGAGCTCGGTAGTTAGGATCAAATACAATTTTAACCCCAGCACTTTTTAGTTGCTCTAAAACTTTCCAGAATTGATCACGTGATGTTTTATCTACGATGGCTAAAGAAATCCCTGAAAAGAAAAACATATCACCTTGGCATAGTTGGTCAACGCACTCGGCATTTAAAAACTCAACTGTTTTTTTAGCCGCAGAATCACTTCGCCAATATATAAAGCTTCGCTCACCGTGCTCATCTGTCTCAATGTAGTACATGCCGGGCACTTTGCTTTCGTGGCTAAATACATACTGTGTATCAAGCTGTTCACTTTCAAAGCGTTCGCGCATTTTTTTACTTAGGTTGTCTTGCCCTAAAGCCGTAATTACAGATGTGCTTACTTCAGGAAAACAGCGTTTCAAATATACAGCTGAATTATATACATCGCCTGCAAAAGATTGATGTAACGTAGCAGCGCTCATAGCCCTGAGCTCTACCATGCATTCACCCATAAAATAAATAGTATTCATTTTTGAAAGTATCCTTTGTAACTAACTGCTATGCACAAGCACTACCGTGTTGGCATAGCAGTTAAAGCAGATTAATCAGGCTTTTTAAGAGGTTCAATTTTAGGGATTAAAATCCACACTGCAGCCATTGCTATAATGGCAAGTGATGCACCAATTATGAATGCCGGAGCATAATTACCATCAGCGGTTAATATTGGTACAAGTGACGTAAGACCTACCGCACCTAGTTTTGCAGCCATTCCAGAAAAACCAGATAAAGTACCTACCGCTTTTTTACCCAGTAAGTCACTTGGTAAAGTTTGAACATTACCAATAGCAGTTTGAAAGCCAAACAAAATAACGGCCATGATAAGAACAGCTGTTGTTGGTCCACCTGGGTTAGCCATGGCAAGTAATGCAGGAAGCATGATTAAACAACCAAGTGTAATAGTGAGCTTGCGTGTTTTGTCAGTATTCCAACCTGATTTAAGTCTATTTTGAGCAAGTAGACCACCAAACCATGCACCAAACATTGCGCCTACATAAGGAACCCAGCCATATATACCAATAGATTTAACATCCATGGCATACACTTCGTTTAGATAAATAGGGATCCAGAAAACGAATAACCACCAGATTGGGTCAATCGCCGCAGAAGCTATAATTACACCCCAGCTTTGTTTACGTGAAAGCAACTCGCCAGTAGAAGGGTTATATTCTTCTTCGTCTTCGCCTGTTACATCGCCGTTGTCATCAACACGTCTTTGACCTGTTAAAATGTACTCGCGCTCTTCTTCGCTTATCCAAGGGTGAGAACCTGGTGGCGCTTTTACTAAAATTAACCATGGAACTAACCATAGAAAACCCAAGGCACCTACAAAAACAAACACCATTTGCCAGCTAAAATACACTGTTAAGTAAGCGATTAGAGGAATAGCGATAATGCCACCAATTGCAGCACCAGAGTTAAAAATACCCTGTGCGAGTGCGCGTTCTTTAGTTGGGAACCACTCAGCGTTTCCCTTTGCTGCACCCGGCCAGTTACCGGCTTCAGCTACCCCTAAAATGGCACGAAAAATACTCAGGCTTAAAACACCTTGTGCAAATGCATGCGCAATGGTTGCCAACGACCACACACCAATTGATAAAACAAAACCAAAACGGGTGCCCACCCAGTCAAATATTTTACCAAAAATAGCTTGGCCAAATGCGTAGGCAAACACAAACACGATGGAAATATTTGCGTATATTTGTTTACGTTCTAATGCTGATTCATCAGGAAACATTTCTTCTACAATATCCGGCCAAAGCACACTAAGTGCTTGGCGGTCGATATAATTAATGATGGTTGCTAACGCGATTAACGCAATAACCCACCAGCGTAAGCCTTTAAGTTGCATAATTATTCCTCAAGAAAGTCTTCACGAGCTGGACTAAAAGTATCGATTAAAATACCACCTGTTGGGCATGTCGCGCCATGATCTGCAAACGGGGGAATAAAACAGCTGTCACCGGGTCTTAAAATTTCAGTGACGCCGTCAATGTTAAAGTGAAATTCACCTTCAACTACATAGGTTACTTGTGAGTGTCTATGGGCATGGTTATAACCAATTGCGCCTTTTTCAAACCAAATTTTAACGGCCATAAGCTCTTCGTTAAAACCTAACATTTGACGCTTTAAACCATTGCCTAAATCTTCAATTTCAGTTTTGTCACCAAATGAAAAATGTGCACTTTGCTTTTGCATCCTAATTACTCCTAATTATTCTTCAACGCATAAACGCCAAGTCGGTCGTTTAAGGTGAATGACTTATTTTTAAATGTGAATGTGTTGCTTGCTTTGCTGTGCGCTTTATTAATAGCGACTAAGTAGGCTTTGTTCTTAATGATTAAATGCACGAGCAATAAATTACCCTGCTCGATATAGTTGGCAGCTGACACACGGCTAACAGCCTCTAGGGTATATTCTTTACTAGGGTTATATTCACCGTGAGGCTCTAAAATAGACACAAACGTATGCTGTTTTTGATCTTCTACTCGACGAATAAAGCCATTTTCATTACGTAAATTAAAGTGTGGATCGTTTGCACCAATTTGAGTAAACAAGAATTCTTCATCGCCCGAAACTAAGCTTGTTTGCGTATAAAAGCGTCCGTTATCGTTTAGCCATGTCACTTTAGCAAGGCCATTTTGAGGTGTTGCTTGTGCTTTAAGCCATAAATGCTGGTAACCATTATTACTGCCTAATGCAGATAGCTGTGATGCATTCGCTTTTAAGTCAAAACTTGTGTCAATAAGCTGCCCTTTGTAGTGAAGGGGTAAATCAAATTGATGTTTAGTCTTAGCATTGGCATTAAAAATATCTAATGTGATAGTACTCTCAAGCTCTGGTAAGTTTATTAAAGCAAGGGTTCGCTCTAGCTCTACGTTTTTGTAAGCCGAGCTAATTGAACCGTTTGCCACAGTACCAAACTCATTGGTAGTGAAGTAATTTAGTGTTGGGTGATTGTTGTTCCCCACTTTTACATTAGCATTGAAATGAGATGTTTCATCTACCACAACTGTATTGTGTGCAACGGTATGCTTGGCGTAGGTTTCATTTTCTGGAAGATAACGACCACCAAACTTAGCTTCAACGTTTAAAAAACGAGCCGCACCGTAGTCAGATACAATTTCGTTACCTCGATCATAAAATTGCCAAGTTAATTTATCAAAATGGCCATGGCCCAAACCTTGTGCTGCAGGTTTAAATAAAACAGCTTGATCACCACCTACTTGTGTTCTCATAACTACAAGCGCGCCTTGCTTACCATCATTACCATCACCAAACGCTACAGATCTAAACTCGTAAGGTGTTTGCATTTGATTGTCTAGCGCTTGAGCTACTTTTAAACCATCGCCAGATAAAATTGTTTGGTTTTGTTTTTTCGCAATATCTAAATAACCGGTGTCGTTTGTTAGCCCATAAGCTGCTGTAACGCCATGAACCAGCTCAATAGTGTCGATACCTTTACTTTTTATAGCGTCATTAATTGGGAAGAATAAACCGTTGTAGCTAAGTTGAATAGTGGTATCAATCGCTTTGAGTAGCACACCATCGCGGTATTCAAAAATATTACGTTGCGGCTCGTTATTCTCTATTGCTTTAGCAAACGTAACAAATGGCAATAATGCAAAACGCTGATAATACGGCCCTTCGTTGTAGTAGCCTTGTGGTGAAAACAGCATTTCTAATTGCTTAATAAAGCCACCTTTACCCGACTTGTCTAAGTCATATAACGATTTTTCCACCCACTCTGGCTCGTCTAATACATAACCTGCCATACCTACACCAGCCGTGGCCCATGTACCATGGTTGTGTACCTTATTAAACGTTGATGGTTGACCCTCTGATGTAAACAATGAAACAGGGCGTATTAAATCATCCTCTATTGTTTTAACCTGTGCTGCGCTTAATGAATCATGAATAAGGTCGTAAGCTTGTATAGTGTAAACAAGCCACATAGCTTCATTCAGGCTTTGCCAAAATAGCTTGCCAGGGTTTTGTGATTTAACTTTACGCTTTGGATGAACGTCAAGTGTTGGGTAAAGTGCTGCGTATTCAAGCAACATGTCACGAACATAATCAGCATATTTATCGTCTTCGCTTAACTGATAAATAATCCCCGCGTTGTACATTACCTGATAGTTCTTTTTATGGCGTTCGTGCGTATAGCCGCCCCCACCATCTTTTGGTACTGGCACCGTGATAGGCTGCTTTATTTGCTTATCCACTTGCGCTTTTAAATCGTTATACGCCGTTGCAAACTGCCCCTCACCCTTTATTGCTTGGCGCATGAGCTTTACATCGTCAATTGTGATTACAAGGTTTGGATGTGACCCAGCAATGGCGACTGATGACAGTAACAATGAAAGTAAACCTAAAAAAGCAGCTTTTATGTGTGTTGTTCGTTTAAAAAAATTCATCAGTTTACTGCCCCTCACTTATCACGTTGTTATTTTCAAGAATTGCTGTATGCGGACCTTCAACTCTTAGTTCTTTTACACTTGGGGCGGGTGTTTCTTTAAATGTATTTTTTAATACTTTTGTGATTGGCTCGCCAACAGTGTGCTCAACGACTATGGGTGCAGAATTAGTAAACTCGTTATTTTCAATATTAGTAACCTGTACACCATGAACATAAATACTGGCTTTTTCTTTATTGCGTTTACCAAGGCCAACATTGTTAAGCGTATTATTTTTCATCTCAAAATGAGGGCCAAATGTACTTTCGTCAGACCCGCCTCGGTAGAGTTTTACTAAACTGCCTTTTACATTTTTAAAGCTATTGCCGGTAACCGTCACGTACTCTGCGTTGTAAACACCTAAGTCTTCGATTTCTGTATTTAGGCGTAATACATCGCCCGTAGTTTCATTAAATGTATTATTATTTAATACAATGGTATCGGCCATAGCCCCTTTACCAGTGACGAAAAAATGAAATGAATGATTAATATCTAATGCATTGATTGCTGTATTTGTCATTTCAAAGCGATAATTTTCTATCATTCCCCACTTTTGTGTACGAACCACACTGTTACCAATGGCGTCAGGCGCGTTCTCACCTGAAATTGATAAACCATGGATTTTTAAGCTGCCGCCATCATGAATTTCAAATAAGGTAGAACGTTGAAATGTCAGCTTCGATTGGCCTTCTTTCTTTGCCTTTATGGTGAGTGTTTTGTTTATTTTTACTAATTTAGAAATATCATATTGACCAGGTGCCAATACCAATACATCACCTGTATTAGCATTTTCGATAGCATTTAATAAAGCATCTGCACCCGCTTTAACATTGATTGTTTTGCCCGAGTCAAATGCTGTTAATGCAGGTGTTTTAGGATACCAACTTACACCTACTTCTTCTTTTTGTAATACTTTTAAGTTGCGTCTAACGCCTACATTTAACTTTTTAGATACTGAGTAAAATAATCCATTTTTGGCTTTTTTTAGCTTTATATCTTGCTTTTCTACACCATAAGCTAGCTCATCTAACACGTTGGTATTGGCAGCATTATTACTAAGGACTAAACCAGTCACGTCGTCAAATGTTGTAAACGGCTGATTACCACTTTGATTTACAATCAAATTGTTGCTCATTGTGCTGTTTATTGGGACTGCACTGCGTTCAGCATCGCTTCCTGCTGCAAGCTGTATGTGACGTACATTTACGAATGTATTATTTTCGATTGTGGCGTTTTCTACCTGATGGTAGCGATTAATTGATGAATTAGGTACGCCATTCATCACAGTGAAACCACTCCCGAAGCGGTAGCCAGTTAACCCTTCTAGGTAGTTATTTTTAACAATTTGGTCTTTGTTGATTACGCGAATACCGCCAGTATGATCAACACCATTACCAATAAATACGTTTTCTTCTATTAGATTACCATTGCCATGGCGTAGCGTTAGTGTGCCTCGAGCTTCATAAAACACATTATTTTTAAGGGTATTTTTACCTGACTTAACAGATATTATTTCAACTTCACCATTAGTGCGCTCAAAGTAGTTGTTTTCAACCAAGGTATACGAGTCAGTTAAAGAATAATGACTTGTACCTATACGTAGTGTTTCGCCACCATTAGATCCAAATGTAGGGCGGTAGCCAAAATAATTATTGTCAATTTTGTGATGATTTTGTTGGCTTTGAGGAGTATTTAATCGAACAGCGACTGTCACGCCTTTATTTCTTTTTCCCACTAGGTGACTGTGGTCAAATCTATTGTGTTGGCCGTACAGCGCTACCCAATAATCTGACTCTCGCTTATCTGGATTATTGTAATTGTCGATCACAACGTTGGTAACACGGGAGTGGTAAGCTAACTCTTTTTTATCACGACGAAACTCAATTACTGCAGAACTGGGTGTATAGCCATCTTTAAAAACTAAACCCGACACTTCAAGATATTGACCCGCAAGACGAAGATTAGATTGGCCTGATAAAATAACGCTGCCATGTGTTTCAGCTGTTAACGTAATAGGTGCATTTTTTGTACCCTGGCCCTGTAATAAAATTTCAAAATCAGACCAAGTTCCATTTTTAAGAATAACTTTATCGCCTGCAAGTAGGTTTGCTGCAATATCGTTGAAAGCCTGTTGGTCCTCTACAAAATAATCTTTGGCCGCTATGTGTGTTGATAGGCAACCGATGAGAACTAGACTAAGCTTTATTGTATTAATCAAACGCATAGTTAACTCTTTTTCGTTGTGACTAAGTAAATGCGCTATCAGGGTTAAATAGACTGACAATACATAAAGACTTAAGTCAATTGGTGTCATGTGTGTTGAAGCGCCTTAAGTCATAAACTTAAAGCGCTTTATAGCTAGAAAAGAACTACTTTTCTAATTTTTTGAAGTAATCAAATATCTCTGGCACATTGCCTTGACCCATACCTGCGTCAAATGCTGCTTGTAAGTTAGCAGACGAACCTTCAGCAATTTTTGATTGAGTGCCTAAATCTTCAACCATTTGTAAAAAATAGCCTAAGTCTTTATTTGCATTGGCGATAGAAAAACCCAGGTCGCTTACATTATCAACCGCGTAGTTTTTACAAAAATGCATAAACGGAGAATTTGACGGACCAGTAGACATTATGTCGAACAATTGCTGACGGTCTACACCTGCAAGCTCTGCAACAGCAAACGCTTGAGACATAGCACATACAGTCGTCATTCCCATAAAGTTATTGATTAACTTAGTTGTGTGGCCAGCGCCTAAATCACCTAAGTGAAAAACGTTCTCGCCTTGGTCTTCTAATACAGATTTCACTTTATTAAAGGTCGCCATATCGCCAGACGCCATAATATTTAATAAACCATCTTTGGCATGTGCAGGTGTACGACCTAATGGCGCGTCAATCATACCAGCCCCCTTAGCAGCTAAGTCAGCACCAATTTTTTTAGTTGAAGATGGTATCGATGTACCGAAGTCCACAAGCACTGCGCCTTCTTTGATCCCAGCTAAAATACCATCATCTGCGTAAACAATTTTTTCAACAACAGCTGAAGTTGTTAGACAAAGCATTACAATATCTGCACCTGAAGCAAGTTCTTTCGCCGTGCTTGCTGTTTTTGCGCCTCGAGCAACACATGCAGCAACTGCATCTTTGCTTAAATCCATAACAATCAGCTCATAGCCTTTGTTTTGTAAATTTTCGGCCATATTGCCGCCCATAAGGCCTAGACCGATGAAACCGATTACAGGTTTTGACATGAAAAACTCCTAGATATGATGGCGCAAACTTTTATGATAATGAGTAATGATTTACCCCATAAAATAGGTACGCTCTGTCTTTTATTTAATTCAGTAGAGCCACTGTATTTAGTTAAATAAATAAGTTTTTTGTACTTTGTGAAAGTAAAAATGTTGAACCAAATTTTCATTGGTTTTTGCATTTTTAGTTCTTATTTAAGTTCAAAAATTTAGTGTAACTCTAGTTAATTGCTATCCCATTTAGCAACAACGTTAACGAGGTTACCAATTGGTATGCAAAAACATTATTACCAAATGCATTTATTGTCAACCAATAAGTTGATTTTTGTAAATTAGCTAGTTACAACCAAATGCTAATAGAAATAAAAATACCCAATAATTACAACGAGATAAAAGCGATAACCTAACTATTCGTGTAAAAGCGCTGTTAAATAATATTAAAATAAACTTTTAGTAACAGGTTGACCAATAAGCGTAAAAATTGGCTGACCAGTCGCATTTTTATTTAAAATTGGTAATTAATTTAAGTTGTTAACTCACATATAAATAATAAATATTTTATTTATTCATACTTAAATACTAAATGGACGTTTTATTGGTTGTAATAAACATGTGCTGCCCTCATATAATCTCAAACTAACAAAGCAATACGCCTTCTATAAAAAACGTATTTCAAAACGTCTGAATGAAAGGCCGACTACATTCAAATAAAGTTTAAGGTTACTTAAATGCGCTTATTACACACTATGCTTCGCGTTACAAATTTAGAAAAATCCATTGCGTTTTACACGCATGTTCTTGGTATGAAAGAGCTACGTCGCTCTGAAAATGAAGAGTACCGATACACATTGGCCTTTATAGGCTATGGCGACGAAAAAGATACAACCGTCCTTGAGCTAACATACAACTGGGATCAAAGTAGTTACAGCTTAGGAGACGCCTACGGGCACATCGCCATTGAATTTGAAGACATATATAAAGCGTGCGATGACATAAAAGCGGCAGGTGGAAATATAAGTCGAGAACCCGGCCCAGTTAAAGGTGGGACAACCCAAATTGCATTCGTTAAAGACCCTGATGGGTATGCAATTGAGCTTATTCAGAAAAAATCATAAATAATAAGGCGTGGTATTTTACCCATAAAAAAAGGTGCCTTTGGCACCTTTATCGTAGTTGACTATCTTTACTACCACGGCGATTGAACGCGTTAGAATTGCTTGGTAGTCCTTCTAATTCTGCTTGACATGAAATGCAGTAGCGTACGCCTGGTAATGCTAGCCTTCTTGCTTGTGGTATTTTCTCGTCACACTCATCACAAAGCTCAGCACTAGCTCCAGTGATTAAGTTTCTTCTTGCATATTGTACTGCATCGTTAACACTTGCATCTATTTGCTCTTGAATTGCGCCATCTCGCGCCCATCCACTTGCCATAAATCCTCCTCTTTTTCTGGAAGTTTTATATAGGTTAACAAGTAAAATATTTATAAGCCCTGAATGGATCATATAGGTAATGTTTGTTGAGTCTGCTTAAATCTAGGACATACTTGAGTGGATATTTTAGATTGTGATTAAAATGAAAATAAACTTGGAAAATAAATTGAGGTATGAATAAAAATAGTTGGTGAGGTATATTTAAACCTTAACAACACTACCCTACTTTATGAAAGTAAGTGGCGTCCCCAAGGGGATTCGAACCCCTGTTACCGCCGTGAAAGGGCGGTGTCCTAGGCCTCTAGACGATGGGGACACATAAATGTGTCACTAGGACAACTGAATGGTTTGGCTCGTTTCAGGCGAGCTTTCTTAACAACACTACACTGACTATTAAAATAGTAAGTGGCGTCCCCAAGGGGATTCGAACCCCTGTTACCGCCGTGAAAGGGCGGTGTCCTAGGCCTCTAGACGATGGGGACACATAAATGTGTCACTAGGACAACTGAATGGTTTGACTCGTTTCAGGCGAGCTTTCTTAATAACACTACACTAACTATTAAAATAGTAAGTGGCGTCCCCAAGGGGATTCGAACCCCTGTTACCGCCGTGAAAGGGCGGTGTCCTAGGCCTCTAGACGATGGGGACACATATAATGTGCCACTAGGACATTTGATGAGTTTGACTCACATCATGAGTTGCTAAGGTAGTGCATATTTAATACAAGTAAAGACTCGAGCTTTAATTGTTATACTATTCTCTTGGTAAAACCACCTCTAGCTTAAAGCTAGATGGCGTCCCCAAGGGGATTCGAACCCCTGTTACCGCCGTGAAAGGGCGGTGTCCTAGGCCTCTAGACGATGGGGACGCAGAAAACTGCTACCCTAGGACAAACACTAATAATTGGTGGAGCTATGCGGGATCGAACCGCAGACCTCTTCACTGCCAGCGAAGCGCTCTCCCAGCTGAGCTATAGCCCCAACTTAATCAACACTCGCCGTAATAACTACGTCGTGTATTGCTTAGTGCGGGGCGCATTCTATGCACCACCCCAAATAAAGTCAACAGTTTTTTATCCAGCTTTATTTAAATGGTTTAATTTTCAACAAACTGGCTATCAAGCATGCTAAAAAACACAATTTGATTAAAATCATTGCCCTAATGAGACTCCCCTACACTTTTATTTTATGTAGCGTTGCTAGTCAGTGAATTGTAGTTCACTACCCTACCCTCAAAAGGTATACATTTATATGCAATTCAAACATTGCAAATATAATTTATAAATTACCGACCTAACATCCCACTTTCATATCAACAGGCCAGTTGGGTAAATGTAGTAAAACACACATGCTTTTTATTAGTTGCACTTTAAAATACTTTTTCTATTTTATTTGTTATGACTTTTTAGAGAGGTAACAAAATATATATTCTTATTATAGAAGGTTTAAATGTTCAACAATTAAAAGTGATCGCTTGTGTATTCCCCCAAAAAACTAGATTAACCACTAATGTGAGTTATAAACACCACAAATACACCACACAATTACGTTACTGAACATGTTTTGCCTATAAAATAGACGCCCGCCATATCTTGTTGTTTATAAAACCTTCATTCAGTACATTTTTGTCATTCAAGTGTTGACACATTTTCAACTCTATCTATAATAGCGCCCCACAACAACGCAGCAATGTGATGTTGTTTAGATGCGGGTGATTAGCTCAGTTGGGAGAGCATCGCCCTTACAAGGCGAGGGTCACTGGTTCAAGTCCAGTATCACCCACCACTTTTAAAAGTGTTCGCATCTAAATTCTATACGGACTCTATGTTCATTTAGAAAAAGAGAACATCACTGCTACTTACAAGTAACAGAGAAGTTCACTGGTTAAAGTCCAGTACTATTTATTTTAATAGTCGTGTTTTAA
>NZ_BADX01000141.1:0-190 GCF_000241365.1 Pseudoalteromonas sp. BSi20480
TTTTGTATTTAATATAAGCGCTTGTTAAGTTTATAATTTTTTAATTAATCTAATCAAAATCACCTGCTGGAAAACCCATGCTTGACTCATACACTTTATATTTTGCCAGCATAGCCGTTATTGTCGTCATGACTTTTTTGAATATTTTAACTTGGCGAACCAATAAGCAAACCCCAGGGACACTGATATA
>NZ_BADX01000140.1:0-6313 GCF_000241365.1 Pseudoalteromonas sp. BSi20480
ACCTCAAGGAAAATATTAATTCTTGTTACGACCTAAGTGTATTGGCTTTAGATCCAACTGATAATTCTAACACTAGGGCATTTTCGGGCTCTGTTGAGTTTAATCCTCTGATTATGTGTAATGTTATCCGAGCTCAACGAACCCTAGAGCATGCAAAAAATGGAGAAACAAACGTAATTGGTAAGCTACTGAACAATATGTTCCAAACTGCATCTTCTCCAAATGCAATAAATAGTGATCAAGTGCTAGCATCGCAGTTAAGAGCTTCTGTAGAGGGAGTGGAGCATGATATTCAGAAAAGCTTTGACATGATGCTACAAAAGCTTATGCCAGCAATGGGATTACTTGGGTTCCCCGGAATGGATGGAACTGTAATTCAGCCACAAACATTGCTGAATGTAGAGTCCTTGCTCTCTGAACATACAAAGATATGCTACAAGGGGGAAGGTAACGTACATTTGCCTGAGGGCTACAACGGTCTGGGGACAAGGCACTTGATCTATATGTTACTCCATTTGGAGTCTTATCATAAGGAATATAGATCTTTGGAGGTTCGACCTGCAACGCATGTAATTTTTGTAGAAGAACCGGAAGCTCACCTCCATCCTCAAATGCAAGAGGTCTTTATAAGTCAGTTACAAAAAATTGTTAAAAAGTTATCTGAGGCATACCCAGATGACCCAGAATGGAATGTACAGTTTGTAATTACGACCCACTCGTCTCATATAGCAAATACTGCAAACTTTGATGCAATTCGGTATTTTTTAAAGTACCCAAATATATCTAATCCATACACCATTATTAAGGATCTTAAGAAAGGTTTAAAGAAGATTAGTCCAAACGATAAGAAATTTTTGCACAAATACATGACACTAACGAAGTGTGATTTGTACTTCGCAGATAAAGCTATATTGGTCGAAGGTACTACAGAAAGAATCTTGATGCCAAAACTGATTCAACTAGTCGAAGAAGAAATTGAAGAGAATAGTAAACTGTCTTCTCAATACGTTTCTACAATCGAAGTTGGTGGAGCATACGCCCATCTTTTTTATCCCCTATTGGACTTTTTAGAAGTAAAGTCTCTAATAATTACGGACTTAGACTCTGTAAAGCAAGTTAAAAGAAAAACAAGGCTTGTTAGAGTTAAATGTCCTGTAGCCGAAGGGGAGTGGACATCCAATGTTTCGATCAAAAATTGGTTTAAAGAAGAAGAGTGTGCATTTTTACAGCTATTAATGAATAAGACTGATACAGAGAAGGTTATTGAGAATAGAAGAATTGCTTACCAGGTTCCTGAAGAGGACAATCAGACTGCATGTGGTAGAAGCTTTGAAGATGCTTTAATTTTAGCAAATATGAAGATGTTTAAAATGCGTAAAAGCGGGAATTATGCGAATCGAGCTTGGCTGGAGGCAAAAAAATTAGCCAAGTCTGATACTGCATTTCGCTTTGCAATATTGGAAGAAAATTGGAATGTTCCAAGGTACATCGTTGAAGGGTTAACATGGCTTTCAGCGCCTAAGCTCACAGTAGAAACCGTTACTTCTGAGGTGGAGAAAAATTGCTTATGAGTGATAAAGCTATTTTAGCAGCCGAAAAAGCACAACAAGAAGTGAATAACTGTATTAAACAGGGTGTTAGTTTTAGACTCGAAGCAGGCGCTGGAGCAGGTAAAACATATTCATTAGTCAAGGCGTTACAAGCAATTATCTTTGATCGAGGGGCTCGGCTTATTAAAGCTAACCAGAGGATAGCATGTATAACATATACTGAAGTTGCAAAGAACGAGATTATTCAAGAAATTGACAGTCATGAAGCTATAGTTGTTGAGACTATTCATTCCTTTTGCTGGTCTTTCATGAGGCACTTTCAAAGTTCGATGAGAGATATTATTAATGAATTTGAAGGATACAAAGAAGAAATTGAGGCTCAAGGTGGAATAGAAGGGAAGCTCATAGAATATAAGAGAGGTTATTTTAAAGCTTACTCAGATAAGATTTCTATCAAGCATGATGACGTCCCTTTATTAATGGCTAAGATATTGAAGCTACCGAAGGTACAGCGTTTGTTTTTTCAGCAGTACCCTATTTTGTTCATAGATGAGTACCAAGATACAAATGTCCAATTTATGGATGCTTTGAACGAAGTATTCATCTCAACTAAGTTTGGCCCTTTGATAGGCTTCTTTGGTGATCATTGGCAAACAATACACTCTACGGATTTTGAACTAAAGAATTATGATTTACATGCTATCGATAAAGGATCTAATTTCCGTTCAACTAAAAAGATTGTTGATGTACTTAATAAGCTGAGACCTAATCTCACACAAAGTGAGCGTCAACAAAGTTTCATGGGCGAAGCGTGCTTTTATCATACGAACTCTTTCAAAGGAGCTCGAAGAACGGATAGCCATAATAAAGGGGACTTACCCATTGAGTCTGTTATCGCTCTGAAAGACACTTTGCTAGAAGACTTAAAAAAAAATGGATGGGATCTAAAAGAGACAAAAGTTCTCATGCTGACGCATAACTTGATTGCTTCGCAACAAGGTTACGGTCAATTAGCAAAAGTATTCGGTAGATATAAGGACTCCTTTACAAAGAAGGAGGATCCTGTCGTTCAGTATTTGGCAGATACAATAGAGCCAATGTGTGAAGCTTTCAAAATGAAAAAGTACGGGGAGATGTTCCGTATCCTCGGTAAATGGCCCACAATAACTTGCCATATGGATAAGTTGAAGTGGAAAAACGAAATTAATCAACTTAATGAGCTCAGAGAAACAAAAGATATTGGAAGTGTTATCTCTTTCCTTCTATCTTCAGAAAAGCTTCCGAAGAGTAAGAAGGTTCTAAAACTAGAGAAAGAGTTGAAGGAAGGTTTAGCTAATATAGAAAATACCCCATTATCAAATAGCTTGGTTAAATATCAAAGACTATTAAAAATTCCGTATTCAGAATTAATTAACCTTGTGTTTTTCTTGGGTGGTGGAACGCCGCTGGCCACACAGCATGGTGTAAAAGGCGCTGAATATGACAATGTCTTAGTCATACTCAGTGGAGGCTGGAATCATTACAATTGGCCTAGATTTTTAGATTTATTAAAGACAAAAAAAATAAATAAAGATCATCACGATGGATTCTATAGATCTAGGAACTTGTTTTATGTGTCTATATCTAGGCCGAAGCAGCGATTAGCGGTTTTAACGACACAAGCACTATCAGCTAATGCTATATTGGCAGCTGAAGAGCTTTTTGGTGTGGATAATGTAGTCGATATTGAAGTCCCAGTCATAGATAGTTAAATAGAACTATTATTTATTAAATTTTATCCCTAATTACATGGTTTTACAGTTCTTTTCTGTCTCACATAATTACTAGGTCAGCAACAGTAAGGTAGTAAGTGTTATAAAGCTTTAAATTAAGGTTTTTATGTCTGCCTAATTGAAGTTGTTATTAATTACTTTTTATATATACTGTTTTTATATACAGCTTTTTGCATTTAATCATGTACCGGTAATGCTAATCAAATGAGTGAAAGTTCATCAATCACCTATCGTAAAATTATTCATGTTGATATGGATGCATTCTATGTATCAGTAGAAATTAGAGATAATCCATCTTTAGCCAATAAGCCTGTTGCTGTCGGTGGAAGCCGTACTTCTAGAGGTGTTTTATCTACATGTAATTATATTGCTCGGCAATTTGGAGTTAAAAGTGCGATGCCAACAAGTGTGGCTCTGCGTAAATGCCCAGATCTAGTTCTTTTGAGGGGGAGGATGGATGTTTACAAGCTTGTAAGCTCTCAAATCCGTGAAATATTTGAGAGGTACACTGATTTAATAGAGCCTCTGAGCTTAGATGAAGCCTATTTAGATGTTACTAATTGCCATTTTTTTGGTGGCTCCGCAACATTAATTGCTCAGGATATTTGCCGTACAATATATGCAGAGCTTAACCTTACAGCATCCGCTGGTATTGCCCCAGTTAAATATCTAGCTAAAGTCGCTTCTGACCTAAATAAACCTAATGGCATTTTCGTCATTCCACCTAAAAATGTAGACTCTTTTATAGACAATATGGAATTAAAAAAAATCCCAGGAGTAGGGAGAGTCACAAATGAGAAATTGCTTTCAGATGGTTTTAAATATGGTAAAGATGTTAAGGCATCTAGCCTTGAATATTTATCTTCTAGATACGGTAAGTTAGGTAGGCTGTTATGGGAAAGATGTAGTGGTGTTGATGATAGACCTGTTGTTACATGTAGAGAAAGAAAATCTGTAGGGGTTGAGAGGACTTTTCCTGAAGACATTTCTGAAACTCAGGAGCTTGAACGAATTCTCTTTGAGAAGCTATTACCAGAGCTTGAACAAAGAGCATACAAGTACCTCAATAATAGAGGCATAAGTAAAATTGGAATTAAAGTAAAGTTTTCTGATTTTCACCAAACGACAAAGGAGTTCTCTACTGAAAAGTTAGATCGTACAATCCTTTGTGAGTTACTCCATGAAGCTTTCCTGCGTGGTGGAGGAAAGCATGTCCGCTTACTCGGTGTGCATATAGGGTTATCACCTGAGAAAGTTGAATCAGAACAGATATCATTTGATTGGTGATGATAGTGTAGCTGTGACAAATCTAGGCTGGAAGAATCATTTTTTAGCTTATAAAGTGCGATGTATTATCAAAAAAGGGCCTAGTGAAAAAAGGTAAGTCCACTTGTTAAATTAGGTTCCTGTAAAGGTTTCCCAATAACTGCTTTGAACAACCCAAATTAAATAACTTTTGGACTGTGAAAATCATTCAGTAGGATCCAACATTCTTGTTTGAGGGTTATTTCGTTCAAGTTATGGAGTTGTTCTAGCTATAAAATGAATAGGTTTAGACTTCATCTGACAGGCAGCCATGAGCGATAACCGGTCTGTCATGAATTTCGATCTATGAAGTCACTGATTGTAAATCCTTTTTATTTACCGATTGGTTTTACCCTCAATGTCGGGTTGGCATATTGCGATTTATTGGCGTGATGAGCTTAGGTGTAGCGACGAATAAAATAGAACGAACGAGTTAACTTGCTTAACTGTTAAACCTTAGGTTTAATAGGCACATAACAAACGCTGAGTAACGCAGGGATAGCTTAGATACGACTGGCACTCCCATGAAGTTGGTTTGATATCGCTTAGTTCATAAAAAGCAAGTTCCCATTATATGAACAAAGCCAACTCTGACACCCCGAGCAGGTAGCGCCTCAGCCCAACAAGCGTGTCGTATAAAGACTAAAATCTTAGCTGCCAGTGTTATTTGGCTTTTATTATTCAACTAGGAATTAAGAATGTTATCAACGGTAAAGCTAAAGAATTTCAAGAGCTTCAGTGAGCTAGAGAACCTAAATTTAAAGCCTATAACAGTACTGTGTGGTACGAATAGCTGTGGAAAAAGTTCAATATTACAGAGTATTTTACTATTAAAGCAAACTAAAGAAGGAAGAAGCTCAAATCAGTCTTTACTCCTAAACGGTAAATATATTCATTTAGGCGACATTCAGAATCTAATTTATGGGCACGATAAAAATAAGACTGTATCGATAACATACCAGTATGATTTTAAAATTGAAGGATATTATCAAAACAGAAGAAACAGGCATAGACCATCTATAGTTCATTTATTTAAATATTTGCTATCCTCTGAAATGAGAAAAATAAAAAAAGCAGAACACTCACTATCTCTTTCGATTGATTTAAAAGTATCAGATAAGAACAAAGGGTATATAAAAACTTCTGATATTCTAAGCTATAAAATACAAATATCGACAAAATCACCTGATGGCACAGTTACCAAAGGTATAGAGGCCTCTATTACACATATAAATAATGACTTTGTGTTGCAATGGGAAAACGTACACCATGCAATAAGGAAAGATGCAAAGCTTAAAGCGGGTAGTGTAAGTAGAGTTTCAGTTAGCTTTGAAAATCTATTCCCATTTATTGAGATCAGAGGTCCAGAAAATTTTGAAGAAACATTTGATGCCATTCCATACGAAGTGCAGCATGTTTTCCGAGCTGTAGACGACTTTATAACCACTATTAATGAAAGCGTAACGTATGTCGGTCCACTTAGAGAAGAGCCATCAAGACGATATATATATGAAAATGAAGTTCTAGAAATTGGTAGTAAAGGTGAAAATGCTGCATACATATACCAAACAGAACAAGATGAATCTATTGAAGAACATCACTTTTTTCGACAAAGCAACTGACTCATTTGTATATAAAAAAGAAATAAAATTAAAAGACGCACTAAAACAATGGTTTGAACTTATG
>NZ_BADX01000139.1:0-1832 GCF_000241365.1 Pseudoalteromonas sp. BSi20480
CTTCAAATTGTAGAAAGCCGCTTCAGAAGTGAAGCGGCTTTTTTACGTCTGCAGAAAAGTAATATTCACATTCCCTTCTCTAAAGCGTAGCGTCTCTTAAGCGAAGCGCCTCTTTGTGGACAGTGTTTTGGTTATTCAATACACTGGCCTATGGTAGGTAACATTTCACTGTGACCCTCTACCGCTGTGGGCACTATGACATTACCAAGCCTCAAATAAGAGAAACCCGTTGCAGCAATGTGACGGGTTCTTTCTGTCTGGGGTTTAGTAAAAGCCAAGACTCCATGCCGAACTCAGTAGCCACACAAAACAGTGCGAAGGCGAGCGTCGTACAAGGCAGAACGGCACAACGTAATATCCCATTTTGCTATTTGACTCTCTACCGCTGTAGGCACCATGACATTACCAGGCTTCAAATAAGAGAAACCCGTTAAAGCAATGTGACGGGTTTTTTTGCTTTCTTGGATTTAGTAAATAGCCAAAACCCTATGCCGAACTCAGTAGCGGCTGCTGATGCATATCCTGTGCTCAACGGTATTTTAATTCCCATACATTATGCATAACAACGTCAAAGCGAGATCCGCACAAGTCAGCCTTTACACAATAATAATTTCTATTTCACGGTGACTTTTACAGATTTACTTCTCTATGTATTGATTTAAGTTTATAACAATATAAAAAATACTAGTGATACAATTAAGTGTATGGGCTAATACATCCTATAGAGATAAAGTTATTATTGGTTTTGTTTAACTTTACTTGTTAAAAATCCTTATGGGCTTTATGCTCTCCTTTTGTTAACGCTTTTACTCATTTAGGGTCCTCTATGTCTTTCCCCTTATTTATTGATGACTCACCTTCTTTAATAGAGTTTACTCGTATCTACCTTGCTTTGTTTTATACATTTGTAGCAGGCTTTTATACCTATAGAATTATTTATATGTCACGTACTGAGAAAGAAAACATTGTTTTTCCTGGAGTTAAGTATTGTGCAAGTTGGTGGAACCATACTGTGTTTAAGTTCTTTAGAGCCTTGATATGGTTTGTATGTGTATTGCGAGTGTTTGTTCCTTCACTTGATAATTACTTAGGGCTATTTGCTGGTTTGAATGATTGGCCCGGTGTTATGTTTGGCAATGTACTTTTGACAGCAGGTTTTGCTTTATCGATGCTTGTTCATTTTAATATGGCTTCATTATGGCGTTCAGGAGTTGATCCAAACGGTCCACGGGAATTAAAAACAAAAGGGTTATATCAGTTTTCTAGAAACCCAATGTATTTGGGCGTGATAGCCGCTCAAATTGGATTTTTCTTAGCGTTGCCAAGCTTATTTAGTTTAATATGCTTAGTCATTGGGGTCGCAGCTATATACAGGCAAACTCTGGTAGAAGAAAAGCATTTAACCGAGAGCTTTACAGTTGAATATAAACAATATTCACAGGTAGTGCCTCGCTGGTTTTAATTGCGCGTTATTCTTCAATGAACTCGCTGACAAACACCTTTTTTGAAACTGGTTTAGAAAAGTAATAGCCTTGAATATAATCACATTGCATCTGTTTTAGTAACATGTACTGCTCTTGTTTTTCTACTCCCTCAGCAACTACTTCTACATTTAAGTTATGGGCCATTGTGATAATAGCCCTTACTAGTGCAATGCTATTATCATTTTTTTCTATATCCTTTATAAATGAACGATCTATTTTAAGGATGTCGATATCTAATCGTTGCAAATATGCCAATGATGAGTAACCCACGCCAAAATCATCAATAGCAACATCTATTTGAAATTCACTTAGTCGCCTTAGCTGTCGCTTTATTTCTGAATCAGTTCT
>NZ_BADX01000138.1:0-8509 GCF_000241365.1 Pseudoalteromonas sp. BSi20480
GCGTCACCGCCACATTTGCCTTCACCGCACTTGCCTTCGGCAGCGTCTAATTGATAACCTGAAACAAGCTGCTGAAATTCAAACGGGTTTGCTTGTACATCAGCAGATACTAAACTCGCAGAACCCACGACGACTGCACCTAATGTTAATGCGATTGTATTATTTTTTACTGTATTCATAATCTTTACTCTCTATACTCAATGTGTAAATCATTGCAATGTAAATATCGTTTTAAATTGCGTGTATGTTTAAGTAGACCTGTGATGAAATAAAAACTTTCATTTTATTTTTATTTATTCGAAAAATTTGCCCCCCTGCATTCTCACTTTAACTATGAGTAACAATTACAGATTTATCAATATGCAATTTACAGGTAAACTAGCGCCCTTATTTTTAATAATATAATCGTTTTATGAAACTTGTTTTAGCACCTATGGAAGGTGTTGTAGATTTTAAAATGCGCCAACTGCTAACTGACCTTGGCGGGTTTGATTTATGCGTGACCGAATTTGTAAGAGTTGTTCAAGCACGTTTACCTGAAAAAGTATTTTATCGATACTGCCCTGAACTAAATAATAATGGCTATACCCGAGCAGGCACGCCGGTGCGTATACAATTGCTTGGACAAGAAGCTAATCCATTAGCTGAAAACGCAGTGAGAGCGATTGATTTGGGTTCCCATGGTGTTGACCTTAATTTTGGGTGTCCTGCGAAAACGGTTAACCGTAGCCGCGGTGGTGCCGTTTTGCTTAAAGATCCCGAGCATATGTATACCATAATTAAAGCGGTTAGAGATGCGGTAGATTCAAAACATGAAGTCAGTGCAAAGATACGTTTAGGATTTGATGACGACAGTAACAGCCAAGAAATTATTGATGCGGTTGTAAGTGCTGGCGCTAATAGCGTAGCAATTCATGCAAGAACAAAACGCGATGGATACAACCCACCAGCATATTGGGAAAAGATACCCCCTATAATAAAAGGTAAAAATATTGCCGTAGTTGCTAATGGTGAAATATGGCAAGTTGAAGACGCAATGCTGTGCCAAAAAAGAAGCGGTTGTAACGACTTAATGCTTGGCAGAGGCGCCCTATCTCATCCTGATTTAGCTAAAAAAATAAAAGCACATGTCAACAATGAGTACTATGAGGGTTTAGAATGGGAGCATGTTCTTTATCACTTAATACACTCAGCTATTCATCATGACCCAGCTAAAGATGAAAAATATTTTGCATCTAGAACTAAACAATGGCTAGGTTATTTAAAGCGTCAATATCCGCAGGCGATAACATTGTTTGATGAAATTCGTAGGTTAAAAACCAAAGAAGACGTATCTGCAGTTTTAAAAAAATATGCAAAAGCGCCACAACTTGATTCAAATCATGACAGTTAATTAAAAGCAATTAGATAATATCAGTATAACGAGCAGTTAATGTAAAAAGGTTATACTGATAATGAACCACCAAAAGCGCTTACATGATGAACTAACACAAGTTAAATCAAACATACTTGTTATGCTTTCTAAATCGCCACATCCGGCCCATCAAGGCTTGATCACAACATTAAAACATACAGCAAATAATGAGTGGTTAGATCTTGCTGCAAAAAGGCTTGGCCCTGAGTATGCTAACTTAATTAACCGTATGACGATGTTAGAGGCCGCAGTGAGTCAAATTGACATAGGTCAATACGGCTATTGTTGTGATTGTGAAGAAAAAATTGCAACCGCATTACTTCAAAAAGACCCTGCAACACAGCGCTGTACAAAATGCGCAATTAAACGAACATCTAACTAATGTTTAAAGTCTTAGTTATAACTTTATATAGCTAATGCCTGCAGGCATATTAGTTTTGAAATTGGTTTAACCGGGGTGCAAAGTTTATGAGCCAGTAGACAAGTAAAGACAGAGCAAAACCTCTGCGCCATACTCATGATTCATCCCCATTACCTATATTGATTAGAGATAGCTAAACATAAGCTGCCCCAGACGGAACTTAAAAAAGTAACAGGGTATGTTTAGAATATACTTTACGTAATTGCGTATTAAAAAATAAGCATCTACACCTTAAAGTTTTGCCTTGCCATATATTTAGCAAGATAAACAACCCCTGGGTTAATAACAAATCTGACCACAAAAACTAAACGATTGTCCTGGATAAAGAATAATATCTTCAACTAAATATTGCGCAGTTTGTTCTGACACTTTAAGACGCTTTGACAAATTAACTTTAGCCTGTTCAATCGTCCATGCATGGTAATGAATACCTATATCTGTTTCCATTATTGTAAGCATGAGCAACTTGTCCTTATTAGACAATTTTGTATTGCTGGCCATAGCAGGCAAGTCTAAGTAATGTGTTTGCCAGTCAAGTCCATTAATCAATGGCTCTTTAGATAAATATTGCACAACAAACGATTTGGTGTGATTTTGTTTAAATTTGACATTAATAACTGCACTTTCAAGCGCTTTAATTTTTTCGTTAATAATAACAACCCACTCTAAAGGCGAGTTAACTGCGTTGCTATAATAATTGAGTTTACTCTGATACCACTCTGAACCATTAGAAAGCCCTCTTAAACCAACACTCCCTCTGGGCTTATAATTATCCAAATAGTTAGAAAAAGCCCTGATGTGGCTTTTAATTGCACCTTGTGTAGCCTTACTTTTAATAGCTTGCGCTACATATCCCTGTAGTAAAGAATACTCTAACTTATTTAGTTTTAGATTACTTTGCTTTGCAATGTCTAACTTAGCTTGTGTAAATTTAAGCCAACTAATAGTTTGCTCAACGGTGCTAGTTGAACGGTTAAATAAACTCATATTATGTAGAACGTCTACTTGGGCTGGCCAAGGAAAAAAACGCTCAGGAAATCGTTCTGCAATAACCAAATAATTAACTTGGGTAATTTGATTAGGTGTTAACTTCATCGTCATCAATTGCTGATAAATAGCATGACGTTTATCAAGATATTCGTTCGAGTAAACAATGTTTTCTTCTGTAACTTTTATATTGTTTGATTCTTGACCTAATATCAACACAGTATTTAAAGACTTTAAAGCGCTGCGTGCCTCATCAAAAGAACTAAAACTATCACTCTTATCAGTACAACCAACAAGATTTAAACACAATAACAATGATACAAAAAACGTTTTATACATAGTGATCCTAATAAAAAAAGCCCCAGAGGGGCTTTTTAAAAATTGCTAATGTTAGCTAATATTAAATTTTAACACCGTTGCGAGCGGCTTTATCTTTAATATAAGTAGACCAACCTTTTGCAAACTTACGTGTGCGTGGGTCGTCCATAGCTTTAACAATAGCAGCATAAGCTTGCTTGTACTTGCCTTGGTAGTAATACGCCTCAGCTAAATCTGAATAAATTGTACCTTTTTTGTCAGAGCCAAGCTCTAACGCCTTGTTCAAGCGAACAACGGCAGCACTGAATTTTTCAGATTGTAAAAGTAATGAACCTGCTTTGCGGTAAAGCTCAGCGTCGTCATCAAATTTAGCAGCTTCTTCATAATACTTAGCAGCTTTCTCTATATCTTTAGAGCGATGATAGTTACTTGCAACAGCGTTGACATTTTGCTTAGTACGTTTAACTTTTTCTTCTTTAATTGCCTTTTCAAGCGTTACTGCTGCTTTGTAAGGAATTTCATTTAAAGAGTAAAAGTTAGCAAGTACTTTGTATTCAACTTCATTTTCAAAGTAACCGTTTTTGAAAGCCACTTCCATTGTTGCAAGACCTTTCTGATATTCTTCGGTTTGTAGGTAGTATTTACCTAAACCAACCCAAGCTTTTTTATCATCAGGCCAAACTTTAACAATTTCTTCACCCACTTTAACCATGTTTGCATAATCTTTAGTTTCAAAGTATGCGCCAAGTTTAAGCTGGTAAGGGCCTTTATTAGGCTCTTTTTGAAGAGCTATTGCTTTGTTAGCAGGCTCAAAAACATCACTGAATTGCTCTAACTGAAAGTTAGCTTGCGCAATACGAGTATATACAGTTGGGTCTTCCTCACCAGTGAAGTCCATCCAAGCTGTGTATGCTCTTTTCGCCTCTTTATACTTTTCAGTACCTGCGTACAAATCACCTAATTGTTTAAGTGACTGTTCGTGGTCTGCAAAGTTCAAAATATCAGGCGCTACTGCTAGCTTAGTGTATTTGATTGCATCAACGTAGTTTTCTTTCTGCGCGTACATGCTACCTAAGTAACGATTTACAGTCGCTTTATCAAACTCGTCTGATGCATCAATTTCTTTAAGCAATGCTATGGCTTCGTCAAGCTGATCTTCGTTGTACAAGTCAAACGCTTTTATTACTTTTTTACCAGTACGCTCGCCCATGATCTTAGTTTTTGCTTTCTTACGCTCTTCAATTTTCGCGTAATCTGGCGCCGCTAATACAGATGAACTTAAAGTTGCACCTGACACAGACATAAGAATTGCAAGAGCAGTTACTTTAGATAAATTTCTCATTACTCGCCTCCTTAGCCTTGGTTAAGTTTAAAGTCTAGTTGAACTTGTAAACCAACTTGTTTTTGTGGTTTTCCGTCAATGATTTTCGGACGGTATTTCCACTTACGAAGTGCGCGTTTAGCTTCACGGTCAAAGATACGTTTAGGCTCAGCGTCGATTACATCAACGTCAATAACCCCACCTAACTCATCAATTGTGAACGAAAGTTGTACCCAACCTTCTTTACCATCACGCGCTGCTTGCGTTGGATATTTTGGTTCAATACGAACGATAGGTGTCGCATCACCATCTCGTCCAAATGCACCCGGACCACTTAGTCCACCAGCAGAACTCCCCACGTCGATGCTTGGCATATTAAATGACATTGCACCTGGGTTAGGATTAGTATCCGGCTGTGGCGGCTGCGGTTTAGGCGGCTGCTTTGGCGGTGGCGGAGGCGGAGGCGGTACACGCTTCCTCTCCTGCACCTTAGATTCAGGCGGATTCGTCATAATTTCGACTATGATCTGCTCTTTTTGTTCCGTATTACGGTCAGCCCCACCAGAGATGAGGTAAGCCATGAAGTAGAACAAGCCGAAAGTAACTGCCCCACCTGCAATCAGTGAAAACAGAAAACGAATCATTACTGATCTCCAGCTATTGAAATTCTTAGGTTATCGCCCGTTGCTTTAATCTGGTCCATAACTTTAACCACTGTACCGTGTTTTGCTTCTTTATCAGCCTGCAAAATTACAACGTCAGTAGGTTGTTCTGCTAATAAGCTTTCAATTTTCGCTGAAACACGTTCAACGTCAACTTGCTGCTTATCAATCCAGATTGCGCCATCACTGCGTATAGCAATAAAAATGTTTGCATTTTTTTGCTTCGTAGCTTGGGCAGCTTTAGGTTTATTGACCTCGATACCAGCCTCTTTAACGAACGATGTAGTTACGATAAAGAAAATAAGCATGATAAATACGATGTCAAGCATTGGTGTCATATCTACCGCTGCTTCTTCTTCTTCACGAAAACGTTGTTTACGTGCCATATTTAATTCTCTCTCTAGTGATGAGGCATGCTATCTACAAGTTTGGCTTTCACCATTCTCGCTCTTGCCTCAAGGCGTGAGCTAAAGAAAACTCCAGATAGTGCCGCAACCATTCCAGCCATTGTTGGGATTGTTGCCATTGAAATACCTGATGCCATTAAACGTGCATTACCAGTACCTTGAGTTGCCATGGTTTCAAAAACCGCGATCATACCCGTTACAGTTCCAAGTAAGCCTATTAAAGGACAAACAGCTACTAATGTTTTAATCAACAACATACGCTGATCTAATTTTTCAGACGCTTCAGAAATCCATGCTTCACGGATTCTGTGTGCGTACCAAGACGTAGTGTCTTGGCGGGCATCCCACTTAGCAACAATATCCTTCGTTAAACGAGGAAACTCTGCAAGTAAGAACCAATAGCGCTCAATCATTAAAACCCACATCAGAAAGAGTGCTATCGCGACCACGTATAAAACCTGGCCGCCTGTGCCAACAAAATCCCTGATAGATTCCCATATCTCCATCAGGACTAGCATTAGGCTTTCTCCTTCTCCGCGTGAGTAGCGATGATACCAGCGCTTTGCTCATCAAGGATATGTAATACCGACTTACTACGACCTGCAACAATAGAGTGAAGTAGAATAAGTGGTAGTGCTGCAATTAGACCTAGCGCTGTAGTTACAAGTGCTAGAGAGATGTTACCAGCCATGATCTTCGGATCGCCCGTACCGAACAATGTGATTGTTTGGAACGTTAAAATCATACCGATTACTGTACCTAGTAGACCTAGTAATGGTGCGATAGCAGCAAGGATCTTGATGATGTTGATACCAGCTTCAACACGTGGAGTTTCACGTAAAATAGCTTCATCAAGTTTAAGTTCAAGGTTTTCAACATCTTGAGATTTGTTGTCATGGTACACTTTAAGAATACGACCCAGTGGGTTGTTTGTATTCGGTGTAGACAAGTTCTTAAGTTGTGATTTGATCTTAGAAGTAGTAAGCGCTAAGTCAATGAAACGAACTAAGAAGATTAATAGACCTACAGCAAGTAGTACAGTGATGATATAACCAACTTCAGCACCTTGCTCGTAGTATTCCATTAGCGTTTTCTTCTGCGTATTAATACGTAAGATTGCGCCGCGTGTAGGGTCAATGTAAACGCCCGCGTAGCTATCAGAAGATGTTGCTTCTAGGTTTGAAATGCCATCTAAAATGTAGCTATCAGGTTGTTTACCTAAAGGCTGGATAGACTTTGTTTCTGGCGAGTAGATTAAGTAACCTTCGTCAGCAACTAAGTTAAAGTTACCAATACGAGTGATTTTCTTAACCGCAGTGTTTCCGTCAAGGCCAGCAACTTCAGATTCAAAAGTAGATACTTTTGCTGATTCTGTCATTTCTGTTTGAAGTGAAATCCAAAGCTCTTCTAACTCACGAACTGTTGGAAGTTCTTTAGCTGCTGCTAATGAACGAAGTACTTCAGCACGACCTGGCTTTTCAGCACTTACTAAAGATGCTTCGATAGAACCGATAGCGTCTTGCGCTGCACGACGTACAACACCAAACATCTCACCTAGAGTACCTTGAGCATTTTGAAGAGCTTGCTCTTTTTCCGCTAAAGTGTTTTCGTTTTGTGCGTATTGCTTAGCTAAAGATTCACCACGTGCTTTTTCAGCAGCTAGCTGGCTTTTAGCTTTATTAAGTAAAGATTGCTTGTCAGCACGTTCTGATAAGAACTCTTGCTCACGTTGCTTATTGATCTTACCTTCTGAGATGCGCTCTTGCTTAACTTGCTCAAGAATTTTGTCTAAAGCGTCAGTGTTTGCGTGTGCGTTAAGCGCGGTACCTGCAGAAACAGATAGTACTGCTGCAACAGCAAAACCTTTAAATAGTTTCTTCATTATTGATTACTCCGCGCCAAAGATTGGTAGTTTAACAAGTTCTAGTGTCGCTTGCTTACGTGCCATGCGGATCACTTCTTTAACAGGTTTTAGGTATTCTTCACCTAATTCTTTCCACTGTTTAGTGTTGTTATCCCACACCCAAGCATGTTTCAAGTCAAAAGACTGAGCAACATAAGTAATACGACCTAAACGACCGATATCTACGTTGATATTTTTGCCATCAATTTCAAGCGTACCTTGAGAAGCAGTTACTGCAGAGCTGTAAGCTGTTTCAACTGTGTATGCTTCAAGAACTTGACGGAATTTTTCAGACGTAGTAACAGAGGCAGATGCCATGATGTCACGAAGTCTTTCAACACGGCCTAGACGCGTTTCAAGATTAAATGGAACGTCCGCTTTGATGAATTGCTCAAGCGTATCGATCATGCGATACATCAAAGGCACAACGTTTTGTTTAGTGTTATCGATAGTCGCAATTTGACGATCGAACGACTCAATCGATGCATTTTGGTCAGCGACCAAACGTGCAACGTGATCGTTATACACTTTCATAAGTTCAGTCTCATCAACGATGCTACGGTACTCAGCGATTAGCTCTTGAGTTTGACCATATACATTGTCAATTTTAGTTTGAGACTTAACAGCAGCCTTTTGAATTTGTTGACCTGCTTTTTGCACGTCATTCAAAGGATCTGCAATCACATTGCTGCTTGCAAATGCAAAAGCGCCAACCAACGCTGTTGCTACAAGACTCTTTCTGATTTTAACAGACATAGTTCCCAACCAATTAAGTAATGTTACTTTTATAATTTAATTATCCTCCGAGGAGAACAACCCTGATATCTTTTAATAGATATCAACCTTTCAATAATGCTAAATGCAATAAGCGCTGTCAACTTGATGTTAGGTGTAATTAGCAAATAAATCACCTGCCGATGGACTACATTAAAGTAGCACCAATAAAATGTTAACATTATTGCAACCAACTGTATTATCAACAATCCTAGCAAACCCCAATAAGGTTGATGTTTAACTGGATAGACCTCTAAACAAACAACATAAATGCAACATTTAGTTCAAACTTGATGTATATA
>NZ_BADX01000137.1:0-81720 GCF_000241365.1 Pseudoalteromonas sp. BSi20480
TAACCAGATTCTAACCAATAAATATTATTTGATATAAAACCTATGCTACTTACAGCATGTTTGGCTAGGGATTTATAATCCACAGGGGAAAGATAAAACCAGCCAAATATTAACAAAACTATACACAAAATGGCTAAAGCGGGAATGATTCTGTTAGCACGAGCAATGTAGAATTTTATTATTGAGAAGTTTTGTTGTTCTAATCCTTTAAATATTATTCCTGTCATTAAAAAACCAGAGATGACAAAAAAAACATCTACACCAGCAAAACCACCAGGCATCCAACTAGGGTTAAAATGAAATAATACTACAGCTATAACGGCGATGGCTCTTAAGCCGTTAATATCTTCTCTGAAATGCACTTTGACTCTCCATATCAATTTATCTTTTATTGTATATTAATCAATTGTTATTACAACTATGTAGTCTTATTAGCGGCTTCTGATTTTTAAATTTATTTGTAAAAAAGCTTCATATCGTAAAGGTAGGAAATATTTATCCAAACAGAATAATTTCATAAAGAGGTGTAAATTAGAAAACACTAAGAATTCAACTAAAGCTTTTTATTTTGTCATTAGATCACTTTTCTAAAGCGCAGTTCCTATTAACCATTTTGTGAATATTTAATTAATTATTAATAACTTGAGTGAGCAAGCTTCACGCTTACGGTGTGAAATTGACTTTGCTTTGTAGACGTAGAGCTTGCTCACGTTAGAAGCGCAGCTTCTTTTTAAAAGATCATTTGCACAAAGAGAAGTAAATGAGGAGACATTAAAACACAAATTATGATTTCCTTACTTTATCACTAGATCACTAGATCACTTCTCTATAGCGCAGCGTCTCTTAACCTCTTTGTGAATATTTAATTATTTTTTAATAACTTGCGTGAGCAAGCTTCACGCCTACGGTGTAAAGTTTAAGTTAGTTTTGTAGACGTTGAGCTTGCTAACGTTAGAAGCGCAGCTTCTTTTTAAAAGTTCATTTGCACAAAGAGAAGTAATTAGGAGCAAATGAGAAGTCATTAAAACGCTTAATATGGTTTGCTACCTTTATTACTAGATCACTTCTCTAAAGCGCAGCGTCTCTTAACCTCTTTGTGAATTTTTATTTCATTTCACTGGTGAATTAAAGTAGACAAAAAAATGCCCAGAGTGATTTAGGGAAACTACTGGGCTATAACGGGCTCTTTTGAGCCTTGCGCTAACTAAAAACTTTCTAATTCATAGGGAGAAGTTGAAAGTATTTTAAGTATAGCCAAAGCTCTTAAAATTACACATTTTTAGGTTGTTTTTTATACTGCAATTAATACAAACACTTAAGTGTGTTGTACACATTTTATACGTGATTTAAGTATGTTTACTCCCAGTTTATTAACTGGGTATTTTGCACTAGATCGCGCGGTAGTGAGTTTTTGATCTTATTTTTTTGCCATTTACCTAGCCCAATTGGGCAGCCGCATAAAGTTAATACCACTTCGCCTAGCTCTTTTGTGGACTCGGCTAATCGAACATCTTTACCATTAAAGTAGTCGTTTGCTTGTTCGCTATTTAGCGCATACGTGTTGGTTTTACACGCACTGCCTAAAACTGTAGCAAACTCGTGGGTTAGCCTTACGCCATTTTTATGAATAATGCCTATTTGAATACCTAAGCGTGCGTATTTAATTTTGTTTTGAATGGCATCAAACCCCTGCGGGAATAACCACAGTTCTTTGTCGCGCTGCATTAATGTGCCGGGTAAGTTTGTTAAACCAAAGTGTTTTTTAAGCTCGCTCATAAATGCAGTTGTTGGTTTTTTATCAAACTCAACAAACGGAAATGCGCCTTTTTTAACTGTTTGGTTTGGGTTGTTACAACTTGCATGCTTTTTAAACTTAGCAATAAAAAAGCCTTCGCTGTCGTAGGTTTGCGGCCATACATGCAAATAGCCCTCGGCCGTTGTTGCTTTATCGGCGCCCGGAAATAAATCGCTAAGCGACTCGGGCGTTATAAACTCGCCAAATTCAGCAAGCAAATATTCGCATACTTGCTGGTTTTCGAGCGGGGTGAGCGTACAGGTTGAATAAACAAGCGTGCCGCCAGGTTTTAACGCGTAAAATGCGCTTTTTATTAAGTCTTTTTGTACTTGGGCTATTTGAATGTTTGATTCGATTGACCAATTTTTTAATGCGTCTGCGTCTTTACGCACGGTGCCTTCGCCAGAGCAGGGCGCGTCTAGCAATATGCTATCGAAACATTCATACATGTAGTTACCAAATATAACGCCATCAAAGTGTGAAAGCGCACAGTTACCCACACCCATACGTTTTAAGGTGGCACTCAATACTTTTAAACGCGACGACGAAAGCTCATTAGCAACCAACACGCCTTGGTTGTTCATTAGTGCTGCTAGCTGCGATGTTTTAGAACCTGGCGCCGACGCCATATCAAGTACGGTGCTACTTGTTTGTATACTTTGCTTAAGCGCAATAGGCGGCAGCATTGAGCTTGCCTCTTGCACGTACATGGCGCCGCTTAAATGCAAGTCGGTATTACCCAGGGCTAGATTTTGTTCTTCATTACTTGGGCGCTCCAGCCAAAAGCCTTCGCTGCACCAAGGAATTGGCGTAAGTTGCCAATTTTTTTGCTCCGCTTTTTTAATAAAGTCTTCAACGGTTATTTTTAATGTATTAACGCGGATAGATTTTCTGAGTGGGCGACGACACGCATTTATAAAGTCATCTAACTTTAAATGATTAGGCAGGTAGGTTTTTACGTCGTCGATAAAGTGCTCAGGAATAAAAGTATTGGCGTTCACGCGCTAGCTCGTACATTAAAAATAAAGCGCGATTTTAGCATTTAAATAACTAAATTTCAGTGATAAAAACGCGCCACCTAATTAACTGGCGCTGTCGACACTTTGTGGTTTTTAGGTATTTATAAACTATTTTGATCATACTTTAGACTAATAGTGTCGACAATGAGGCTGTTTTTTAGCTTTTATGTTGGGTTTTAGGGTTGACATGTTTTTTTAATGCGCCCATTATGGCGATACAAATTGTCGACAATCTAAAAAATAACTTATGACAGACTCATTTTCAAACGAAGCGCCCGTTACCACAGCATCCGATCAGGTATTTGTAAATATGCGCCGTGAGATTGTTGAGGGCACTATTGCCCAAGGTAGTAAAATTTCGGAGCCTGAGCTTGCAAAGCGTTACGGCGTAAGCCGCGCAACATTGCGTGAGGCGCTAAACCGCCTTGAAAGCTGTTATTTAGTTGAGCGCAAAGCCAATGTAGGTTGCCGTGTTGTAGCGCTAACAGCTGAGCGTTTAATTGAGGTTTACCAAGTACGTAGCTCGCTTGAGGGCTTGGCGTGCCGCTTAGCTGCCGACAATATGGAGCCTGATGAAATTAAAGGCTTAAAGCAATTGCTTAATCAACATTTACAAACGCAGCGCGTTAAAGAAGGCGAGTCGTACTACCAAGAGGCGGGCGATTTAGATTTTCATTATCGCATTATCAAAGGCAGTAAAAACGCGCATTTGATTCACTTGCTTTGTAACGACCTGTATCAATTAATACGCATGTACCGCGTGCAAATGGGCATGGTGGGGCCGCGTGTATCAAAAGCGTTTGACGAACACTTAGCCATTATTAACGCGATTGAAAACCACGACGGCGAACTGGCCGAAATGCTAATGAAGCGCCATATAAGTGCGTCGCAAGCGAATATTCAAACCAAATTTGATTTATACCAATCTGAATAATTGTTTACTCACACAGATTGGTATTGGCCGCTAAAAGCTAAAAGTTAAGCAAAATAGTTAAAGCGTCATATAGAAAGATTAAAAATATAAGTTACTCCATGTAGCCACCGTTCAAAGAGAGGAAATGACATGTCAGCAGGATATAAGTTTAAACAAGCTATTGCTAATAACCGCCCATTACAAGTAGTGGGCACTATTAATGCCTACACAGCGATGATGGCTGAAAAAATGGGTCATCAAGCTATTTACCTTTCGGGTGCGGGTGTTGCTAACGCTTCTTTCGGTATGCCTGATTTAGGTATGACTAGCCTAGACAACGTACTTGAAGATATTCGCCGTATTACCGGTGCAAGCGATTTACCTTTACTTGTTGATGCCGATACCGGTTGGGGCGGGGCGTTTAATATTGCACGTACCGTTAAAGAAATGACCAAAGCAGGCGCGGCGGGTTTTCATATAGAAGATCAAGTGGCGCAAAAGCGTTGTGGCCATCGCCCAAATAAAGAAATTGTAAGCCAGGGCGAAATGGTTGACCGTATTAAAGCCGCGGTAGATGCCAAAACCGATAGCGATTTTTACATTATGGCGCGCACCGATGCGTTTCAAAAAGAAGGCTTAAATGCGGCCATTGACCGCGCAGCAGCCTGTGTTGAAGCTGGTGCCGATGCTATTTTTGCTGAAGCTGTGCACGACCTTGCCGATTACCAAGCATTTGCCAATGCGTTAAATGTGCCTATTTTGGCTAACATTACTGAGTTTGGCCAAACGCCAATTTATACCAAAGAGCAGCTAAGTGATGTGGGCGTTGAAATGGTGCTTTACCCACTCAGTGCGTTTAGAGCGATGAATAAAGCGGCACTTAACGTTTACTCGGCTATTTTAAATGAAGGCTCGCAACAAAGCGAAATTGAAAACATGCAAACCCGAGCTGAGCTTTATGACTTTTTAGATTACCACACATACGAAAACACACTCGATAACCTTTTTTCATCAAAATCTGACAAATAATAATTATTAAATTAGACAACACACAAATTTAAGATAGGAGAAGATCATGGTAGATAAAGCATTAGGTGGCGCAGGTTTACGCGGACAAGTAGCAGGCCAAACGGCATTATGTACAGTTGGCCAAAGTGGCTCGGGCTTAACGTATTGTGGTTACGACATCAGCGAGCTGGCTGAAAAAGCGCAGTTTGAAGAAGTGTCGTTTTTACTTTCACGCGGTGAGTTACCTACATCTAGCGAGTTGGCTGAGTACAAAGCAAAACTAAAAAGCTTACGTGGCTTGCCAGATGCACTTAAAACCGTGCTTGAAAATATTCCTAAAGACGCGCACCCAATGGACGTAATGCGTACAGGTTGCTCTATGTTGGGTAACCTTGAAATGGAACTTGATTTCAGCCAAGCAAACGATGCGATTGACCGCATGGTTGCAGTGTTCCCAAGTATTATTTGTTACTGGTACCGCTTTTCACACGATGGTGTTCGTATTGAAACACAAACAGACGACGATTCAGTAGGCGCACACTTTTTAACGTTATTACACGACAAAGCACCAAGCGAGTTGTTTGCGCAAGTAATGAATGTGTCGCTTATTTTATACGCAGAGCACGAATTTAATGCCTCTACATTTACAGGGCGCGTATGTGCTTCTACCTTGTCTGATATTCATTCGTGTGTAACGGGTGCGATTGGTACGTTACGCGGGCCATTACATGGTGGTGCAAACGAAGCTGCAATGGACATGATTGAAGGCTTTACTAGCGCAGAACATGCTGAGCAAGAAGTAATGGGTATGCTTGAGCGTAAAGATAAAATTATGGGCTTTGGCCATGCTATTTACCGTGAGTCTGACCCGCGTAATGTAATTATTAAAAAGTGGTCTGAAAAATTAGCAGCAGAGGTGGGCGATGATGTACTTTACCCGGTTTCTGTTCGTTGTGAAGAAGTAATGTGGCGCGAGAAAAAGTTATTTTGTAATGCTGATTTTTTCCATGCATCGGCTTATCACTTTATGGATATTCCCACTAAGCTGTTTACGCCAATATTTGTAATGAGCCGCGTTACTGGTTGGACAGCACATGTTAAAGAACAACGTGCTAATAACCGTATTATTCGCCCAAGTGCAGATTACACAGGGCCAGACGCACGCAGCTATACGCCAATTGAATCAAGAGGCTAATTAGTTAGCATGTAAGGTGAGCCTAGCTCACCTTTTTGCCTTTTTATTTCCCGTCACTTATTAGCGAATTTTTATTATGACCATAATTAATAACACTCAGTACCGCAAACCGCTTGCGGGCTCAAATGTAGATTACTACGATACCCAAGCCGCTGTTGATGCCATTAAACCAGGCGCTTATGCTACTCTCCCTTACAGCTCTCGTGTATTTGCAGAAAACTTAGTACGCCGCTGCGACCCTGCCATGCTTACCGATGCACTTAGCCAAATAATTGAGCGTAAACAAGATTTAGATTTTCCGTGGTATCCGGCGCGTGTGGTGTGCCACGATATTTTAGGCCAAACGGCCCTTGTTGATTTAGCAGGCTTGCGCGATGCCATTGCGGCTAAAGGTGGCGATCCGTCTAAAGTTAACCCAGTGGTACCAACGCAGCTAATTGTTGACCATTCGTTAGCGGTTGAACATGCAGGGTTTGATCCTGAGGCATTTGAAAAAAACCGTGCCATTGAAGACCGCCGAAACGATGACCGTTTTCATTTTATAAACTGGACTAAAACCGCGTTTAAAAATATTGATGTGATCCCGCCTGGTAACGGCATTATGCATCAAATTAACCTTGAAAAAATGTCGCCTGTTATTCAAAACCGCGATGGTATTGCATTCCCCGATACGCTAGTAGGTACCGACAGCCACACCCCGCATGTTGATGCATTAGGTGTTATTGCAGTGGGTGTAGGCGGGCTTGAAGCTGAAAGCGTTATGCTTGGCCGCGCGTCGTACATTCGTTTACCCGATATTGTAGGCGTAGAGCTTACGGGTACTCGCCAGCCTGGTATTACCGCTACCGATATTGTGTTGGCGATTACTGAGTTTTTACGCGAGCAGCGTGTTGTATCGACCTATTTAGAATTTTACGGCGAAGGCGCCGATGCTTTAACGCTTGGCGACAGAGCAACTATTTCGAACATGACGCCAGAATTTGGTGCGACTGCGGCGATGTTTTATATCGACGATAAAACAATAGACTATTTACGTTTAACAGGGCGCGATGAAGAGCAAATAGCCCTTGTAGAAAACTACGCTAAAACGGTTGGCCTTTGGAGCGATAGCTTAAAAACCGCAAAATACGAGCGTGTTTTGACTTTTGATTTATCAAGTGTTGGCCGCAATATTGCGGGGCCTTCTAATCCACATCGTCGTGTTTCAACCAGCGATTTAGCGAAAGAAGGTATTTCGGGCGTTATTGAAAACGAAGAAGGCTTAATGCCAGACGGTGCGTGTATTATTGCGGCAATTACCAGTTGTACTAATACCAGCAACCCGCGCAATGTAATAGCTGCAGGTTTGTTAGCGCGTAATGCCAATGCAAAAGGGTTAATGCGCAAACCTTGGGTTAAAACGTCGTTAGCGCCGGGCTCAAAAGCCGTGCAATCGTACCTTGAAGACGCAAACCTATTGCCAGAGCTTGAGCAGCTTGGTTTTGGTATTGTTGGCTTTGCGTGCACTACCTGTAACGGTATGAGTGGGGCGCTTGACCCTGTGATTCAAAAAGAAGTAATAGATCGCGATTTATACACAACGGCTGTGCTTTCGGGTAATCGTAACTTTGACGGGCGTATTCACCCTTATGCAAAACAAGCCTTTTTGGCATCACCGCCTTTGGTTGTAGCTTATGCTATTGCGGGTACGATTCGTTTTGATATTGAAAAAGATATTTTAGGACAAGATCAACAAGGTAATGATGTAACGCTTAAAGATTTATGGCCAACCGATGAAGAAATAGATGCGGTAATTCAGCAAAGCGTTAAGCCTGAGCAATTTAAAAAAGTGTACGAGCCTATGTTTGACTTAACCGTAGATTACGGTGAAGACAACGACCCACTTTACGATTGGCGAGCGCAAAGTACCTATATTCGCCGCCCGCCTTATTGGGAAGGAGCACTTGCTGGTGAGCGTACCATGAGTGGTATGCGTGCATTAGCGGTATTGGGCGACAATATTACAACGGATCATTTATCACCTTCTAACGCAATTATGGCAAGCAGTGCTGCGGGCGAATACCTCACTAAAATGAATGTGCCAGAAGAAGACTTTAACTCGTATGCAACGCACCGCGGCGACCATTTAACGGCCCAGCGTGCCACGTTTGCAAACCCTAAATTACTTAACGAAATGGTACTTGATGAAAACGGTGACGTTAAGCAAGGGTCTTACGCACGTTTAGAGCCCGAGGGTGAAAACACGCGCATGTGGGAAGCAATCGAAACCTACATGCAACGTAAACAACCACTTATTATTGTGGCCGGTGCTGATTACGGGCAAGGATCGTCGCGCGATTGGGCGGCAAAAGGGGTAAGGCTTGCCGGTGTTGAAGTTATAGCTGCTGAAGGCTTTGAGCGTATTCATCGTACTAATTTAATTGGTATGGGCGTTTTACCACTTGAGTTTGCACCAGGCACGACACGTAAAACACTAAATCTTGATGGTAGTGAAAGCTACGATGTAAAAGGCGCACCAGCACCGGGCGCCACTTTAGAGCTTGTGATCACCCGTAAAAATGGTGAAGTGCTAACTGCAGCAATGAAATGCCGATTAGATACGCAAGAAGAGCTTTCTATTTATGCTGCTGGTGGTGTATTACAGCGTTTTGCTCAAGACTTTTTAGAAGCGACAAACGCGTAATAAGGATTTAAAAATATGTTTAAACCACAAATAAAAGTGCCCGCGACTTACATGCGTGGCGGCACGAGTAAAGGTGTGTTTTTTAATTTAACCGATTTGCCAAAGCCTGCCCAAGTGGCAGGTGAGGCGCGCGATAATTTATTACTTCGTGTTATTGGTAGCCCCGATCCATATGGTAAACAAACCGACGGCATGGGCGGTGCAACATCAAGCACCAGCAAAACGGTTATTTTAAGTAAAAGTGAGCAAACAAATCACGATGTAGATTATTTGTTTGGGCAAGTAGCTATTGATAAAGCGTTTGTTGATTGGAGCGGTAACTGCGGTAATTTAACCTCTGCCGTGGGGGCTTTTGCAATTAGTAATGGCTTAGTTGATAAAAACCGTGTGCCCGATAATGGCATAGCTATTGTGCGTGTTTGGCAGGCTAATATTAAAAAAAGCATTTTAGTGCATGTACCTATGACTAATGGCGAAGTGCAAGAAACCGGTGACTTTGAGCTTGACGGCGTGACGTTTCCTGCAGCAGAAGTAAAGCTTGAGTTTGTAGACCCTGCTGATGGGGATGGGGCTTTATTTCCAACGGGTAATGTTGTTGACGATTTAGAGGTGCCAGATGTTGGTACGTTAAAGGCGACGATGATTAATGCGGGTATTCCAACTATTTTTATTAATGCTGAAGATATTGGTTATACCGGCACTGAGCTGCAAGACGACATTAATAACGATGACGCTGCGCTTGAAAAGCTTGAAACAATACGTGCTTATGGCGCTGTTAAAATGGGCTTAATTACTAATATAAATGAAGCACAAGCGCGCCAGCATACACCTAAAGTTGCGTTTGTTGCTAAGCCTGTGGCGTATAACGCATCAAGCGGTAAACACATTGTTGCTGGCAGTATTAATTTATTAGTACGTGCTATGTCGATGGGTAAATTACATCATGCCATGATGGGAACAGCCGCCGTTGCAATTGGCACCGCAGCAGCAATTGACGGTACGTTAGTAAATATGGCTGCTGGTGGTGGCGCATTGAGTGAAGTGAATTTTGGTCACCCCTCGGGCACGTTAAAAGTAGGCGCTGAAGCTAAAAAGATTAATGGAGACTGGCAAGTTACTAAAGCGAGTATGAGCCGAAGCGCCAGAGTATTGATGGAAGGGGTTGTGAGAGTTCCTCAAAGCTAGATAATTACCACCATGGGCTACTTGGTATTTTAAAGGATATAAAAGGCTCTATCTTAAATTAGTTTTTGTTAAAGCTAGGCTATTAATAGCCTAGCTTTTTACTATTTCAGTAGTTCTATTTCAACAGTTTCGCCTTGTGCAATGTTTCCGCTTTGTGCAAGGACTACAATTAAACAGTTAGCTTTACTAAGAGACGACAGTACGCCTGAGCCTTGTTTTTCAACAGGTGCGACAACAAGGTTATTGTTTTCGTCGTTACTGGCAATACCACGTTGAAAGTCTGTTCGGCCTGGGCGCTTTTTAATTTGTTGAGTTGTGACTGCTTTTAAACGAAGTGTGGGTTTAGACTCATTGCCAGATAGTTTAGTCAATGCTGGTTTTACAAGTCGCTCAAGCGTAACGGCTGCAGAAACTGGATTACCAGGTAAACCAAAAAAGTAGCTGTTAGGCAATTTACCAAAGGCAAATGGTTTGCCTGGTTTCATGGCTATTTTCCAGAAGTGTATATCGCCAATGTCGTTTAGTACTTCTTTTGTGAAGTCGGCTTCACCAACCGATACACCACCAGAGCTAATAACGGCATCGGCTTGCTCGTCCGCTTTTAAAAAGGTATTTTGAATAAGTGTTTTGTCATCGGGAATAATACCAAAATCAATCACCTCTATATTTGGATTATTAAGCTCGCTAATAATTACAGCACGATTACTTTCATAAATAGTGCCTGCAGGAAGTGCATTACCCGGCTCTATTAGTTCGTCTCCAGTTGAGAACACGGCTACTTTGAGTGTTTGGTAAACGTTTACTTCGTTAATACCAATAGAGGCTAATAATCCAACGTCTACGCCTTTAAGTTTTCTGCCTGCTTTTAATACCACACTGTTTTTTGCAATATCTTCACCTGCAAAACGGACATTGTTATTGTGCTCAATAGTGCCTGTAAACGTAATTTCATCGTTATTTACAGTGGCGTTTTCTTGCATAACAACCGCGTTAGCACCTGGCGGAAGTGCTGCACCGGTCATGATTCTTACGCATTGACCGGGCGTTAGCGTTTTGTCGAAGGTTTGACCCGCAAATACACTGCCTATTTGCGTGTAGGTGGTTAGGCCGTCGCTAATACACAATGCATAGCCGTCCATCGCAGAGTTGTCATGTGCGGGCACATTAATTGTTGATTGAACATCAGTAGCCAAAATTCGGCCAACACTACTCATTACAGGTATTGTTTCGGGATGCTTATTAAAGCTAATTGCATCTAACATATTACTGATTGCGGTTTCTATTGGTAATAAACCGGGTGCATTGCAAACATCGTTCATATATATTGCTTACTTAATTCATTTTTTAAAACAATACTTACAATGTCAAAGCTTTACAATACATGGCTGGGTTATTTTTTGTTTGGTATTTGCGTGTTTTCAAGCTCGTTAAACGCAAAAGAAACAATACATGTTGCGGTGGCAAGTAATTTTAAAACCGTGTTACAAACTTTACTGCAAGACTCCCCAATACCGGGTATACAAGTAAAAATATCAGCGGCTTCTAGCGGTGTTTTATATTCTCAAATTGTACATGGAGCGCCGTTTGATGTGTTTTTATCGGCTGATAATGTACGCCCGCAAGCTTTAATAAAAGAAGGGTTTGCTAGTCACAGTAGCTTAATTACCTATGCACTTGGTGAACTTGCTGTGTGGCAGCCCAATGCTAATAAAGTAAATAATAAAGTGGCGATAGCTAATCCGCGTTTTTCACCTTATGGGCAGGCGTCTGAGTTTTACGCGAATGCCAATTTTAAAAAGCCAATAAATTATGTGTATGGTAATAATATTACGCAAGCTTTTCAGTTTGTTCAAAGTGGGAATGCATCTGTAGGGGTCGTGGCTGTCTCTACATTAAAAATGGCGTTTAATAATAGTCAGGACCCACAGTATTTGTCGTACAGGTTAATACCACCTAGCGAGTATCCCGAAATTATTCAACAGGGGGTTATTATTAAATCGAGTAAAAAACTGGCAAGCGCTCAAAAGCTTATGGACTTTTTAATGACCAGTGACACTCAACTTAAGCTTGTCGAATTAGGATATAGAACGAAGGACAGCAATGCTTCAAAGTGATTTAACTGCACTGTGGTTAACAATTAAACTAGCCTTTATAACCGCTATATTACTACTGGCTTTTTGTATTCCTGTTGCATATAAACTAGCGGGGTACAAAGGTAAATTTAAACCGTTTTTAGAAGCGCTTATTGCAATGCCTTTAGTATTGCCACCGACCTTACTTGGTTTTTATTTACTTGTTTTATTTTCACCCACACATGCTTTTGGGCAATTTTGGTTTTGGCTAACAGGCACCCAGCTTGCGTTTAGTTTTCAGGGTGTTGTTATTGGTTCGCTTTTTTATTCTTTGCCGTTTGTAATGCAACCCTTAGTGGCAGGGTTTAAGCAGATTAACCACACCTATAACGAGGCTGCAATTGCCTTGGGTTTGAGTCACTTTAAGCGTTTTTTTTACTTAATATTGCCGTTGTTAAAACCTAGTATTGGTAGTGCATTTGCACTGGGGTTTGCGCATACGCTCGGGGAGTTTGGCTTAGTGCTGATGATTGGTGGCAATATACAAGGAGAAACACAGGTTGTTTCTATTGCTTTGTACGACCATGTAGAGTCGTTAAACTATGCAGCGGCGCATCAGCTTTCGCTTATTTTACTCGCTATTTCATTTGCGTGTTTAGTGCTGTTATTTAAATTTAATAAAAGCATAGTGGGGGTTAAGCAATAATATGATTAAGTTAGCCCTTTATAAATCGCTAAATAGCTTTGATTTAGACATAAACCTTCACCTTGAATCTTTTACTATTGCGGGAATTTTTGGCCCATCGGGCTCGGGTAAGTCCACCTTGCTACGTTGTATCAGTGGCCTTGAAGGTGAGCAGAGTGTTTATATAAATGATAAATCGGTACATCATTTACCAACTGAACAACGCGGTGTTACGTTGCAAGTTCAATCTTGCCCATTATTTCCGCATTTGGATGTAGCAGGTAATTTAGCGTTTACACAAAAGCATTGTTTTAATAGGCAAACTGACTTAACTGAACAAAAAGTTATTGATGCTCTTGAGTTACACCCCTTACTTAAACGCAACGTTCAAAGCTTGTCTGGCGGGGAGCGCCAACGGGTGGTGTTTGCACGGACGTTGTTGGCAGGTCAAAAATTAATTATTTTAGATGAGCCATTTAGCGCACTTGATTGGCCGCTGCGCTTTAAAACACTCTCAACATTAAGTGAATTGGCGGCAACGTTTACTATTAAATTTATTATAGTGAGCCACTCGTTAAAAGAACTATTATTTTGTTGCGATACCCTGGTGCAGCTTAATAAGGGTAAAGTAATTAACCATGGCCCGAGTGCGCAGGTGGCTAAAGCTATTTACGCTAATAATAAACAAGCACCGCTGAGCTTAATTAACTTTAAAATCATTACATTTGATGAAAAATACGGTGTGTATTTGCTTAAACTCCACAAAAGCGAGCAGCAGCTGTTTGCATTACCCAGCGCTGTAGAGCAAGGAAATAAACTTATATTAGAGTGTGAGCAAATATCGGTAAGTGCAGAAATGCCATTAAACACAAATAACAGCAATGTTTTAATATCTACGCTGCACAGTGCAGAACTTATAGATAAAACATGGCAACTTACGCTAGATGTAGACGGGCAAAGCTTGTATTGCTTACTTTCACCAAGAGTATGGGATCAAAAAAACTATAAAGTAGGCGATACACTTTATGCGACTATTCATAATCTAGAGTAATGTAAAGTGGGTTTTAGCTGCACGTAGCACAATGACTGTTTTTTGTGATTTTAAAGCGACTAAACTCCATACTTAAACCATCAACCAGCAGTAAATGTTCGCTCAACCCGCTTGGTAATCCAGCAAGCATTTTTAACGCTTCAGTGGCCTGAATACTGCCAATTAATCCTACAATGGGCGATAGCACGCCTGATTCTGAGCAGCTTTGTGTTTGATCAGACATAAACTGCGATAAACACTCATAACAGTGGCTATTTTCTTGCATTGTAAAACAGGCAACTTGGCCTTCCATTCTAATTGCAGCGCCCGATACTAGTGGGGTTTTTGTTTTATAACAGGCTGTGTTTAATACATTACGTGTAGTTAAGTTATCAGAGCAATCAATGACTATATCAATATTTTTTAATAGCTCGTCAAGCTTTGACTTTTCATCTAAAAATACATCGATTGTATGTATATCTATTTCATCATTTAAGCTAGTTAACTGCGCTTTGGCGGCGTGAGTTTTTAAGCACCCTACATCCGTTTGTTTATAAAGCACCTGCCTTTGCAAGTTAGTAGCATCAACCACGTCGTTATCTACAAGCGTTAACGTACCCACACCAGAGGCAGCTAAATACTGAGCAACCGGGCAGCCTAAGCCACCTAAACCGACTATAAGCGCATGAGATTGCCATATTTTTTCTTGTCCCTCTATATCTAATTTAGGAAGCATTATGTGGCGCGAGTAACGTAGTTGTTGTTGGTAAGTCAGGGCTGGTTTAGTCATTAGCGGCTTCTCATTATTTTTATACACAATAGCAATTTTTAGAATATGTGGGCAAGAACGCGGTTAAAAGTAATTGCACTGTTAGTGCTCACTTTGATTACCTTAACAGTGCAAATGAAAATTATAACGAATTAGAAAAAACATAAGTTAATGATTTTTAAATAAATAAATTATTGGCTCACTAATTGCTCAGCATGGTTAACGTGAAATTAACAAATGCAGCGGTTTAATTAATAACAAAGTAGTAACTGCTATAAATAACTACAAACGTAACTAAGGAAAAATAACATGCAACCGAGTACTGGGTTTAATCTCATATCGTTTAGCGGAAAAATGAAAATATTGCATTTAAGCTGGATGGTGTTTTTTATCTCATTTTTTGTCTGGTTTAACCATGCGCCATTATTAGGCGCTATAGCGGGTTCGCTAGGTATTACTATGGCACAAGTAAAAACGCTGCTTATTTTAAATGTGGCACTAACCATTCCTGCTCGCGTGGTTGTGGGCATGTTAACTGATAAATTTGGGCCTCGCATCGTTTATGCATCATTACTGATTTTATGTAGCATCCCATGTTTTATGTTTGCGATGGCCACCACGTTTGAGCAAGCCGCTATCGCGCGTTTTGCACTTGGCTTTATTGGTGCGGGTTTTGTTGTGGGCATTCGCATGGTGAGCGAGTGGTTCCCGGCAAACGAGTTGGGTACAGCAGAAGGTATTTACGGTGGCTGGGGTAACTTTGGCTCGGCAGCTGCTGCAATGCTATTGCCTGTATTAGCGCTTATGTTTGGCGGTGACGATGGCTGGCGTTATGCGATAGGCCTAACCGGTGTATTAAGTGTCATTTTTGGTGTTATTTGGTACATCAGCGTAACTGACACGCCAAAAGGTGGCACTTACTTTAAACCAAAAAAAGTAGGAGCAATGGAAGTAACCAGCAAAGGCGACTTTGTACTACTTCTTATAATGAAGCTACCTATGTACGGTGCTTTAGCACTACTTACTTGGAAGCTTTCTCCTACTGGTGCAAATTTACTTTCTGAAAATTTTGTTATTGGTACATATGTATTTTTGGTGCTGCTTTATCTTTACGAAGTTTATAAAACGTACGACATAAACGGCCATATTTTTAAGCAACCTGTTCCTGAATCACACCGTTACGAATTTAAACAAGTTGCCGTTTTAAATATTCTTTATTTTACAACGTTTGGCTCAGAGCTTGCCGTTGTATCTATGTTGCCATTATTTTTTAGTGAGGTGTTTGGCCTTGATATGGTATACGCAGGCTTACTTGCATCAGCGTATGCGTTCATGAATTTAGCTTCTCGCCCGGGTGGTGGTTGGATCTCAGATAGAATGGGTCGTCGTAAAACACTTATTGTACTTACCACAGGCTTAGCTGTAGGTTATTTTGTTATGGGCTTAGTTGACGCTAGTTGGCCGCTTTGGCTTGCAGTTGCTGCTGCCATGGCGTGTTCGTTTTTTGTGCAAGCGGGGGAAGGCGCTGTATTTGCCGCTGTGCCACTTATTAAACGCCGTTTAACGGGTCAAATTGCAGGTATGACGGGCGCCTACGGCAATGTAGGAGCTGTCGTGTATTTAACGGCGCTCTCATTAGTTGATTACCAAACATTCTTTATGATTATTGCGGCAAGTGCATTATTAGGCTTAGGTGCATTACTTTTCATGAAAGAACCCGATGGCCACATCACAGAAGTAAACGAAGATGGCACCGTTGAACTTATTTCTGTGACTTAAGGCATACATATGTTTGATGAAACCCAAAAAGCCAGCGCACTTACAAACGAACTTAACGTTGAGTTTGGTGGGCACAGTAGCAAAGGTATAAAAACCGAAAACCAAGATGCGTTTGCTGCTCTTAATACTCAAGCGCAAGAAAAAGAGTCAAAAGGGGTTATTGCCTGCTTGGCCGATGGGTGTTCATCAGCAAGAAATGCTAAACAAGCGTCGCAGTTATCGGTAACGCACTTTATAAATGAGTATTTAAATACACCACCAAGTTGGGCCGTTAAAAAGTCGGTATCTAAGGTATTGGCCAGTTTAAATCAGTGGCTTTATTCGCAATCGGTTAACTACAATCACCTTGGCCAGCGCCAAGCAGATTGGATGACCACGTTTACAGCGCTTATTTTAAAATCGGCCACGGGTTATATTTTTCATTTAGGTGATACCCGAATTACGCGGTTACGTGCAAAAAGTATGGAGGCGATAACACGCGACCATAAAGTAAACGATACTCTAACGCGAGCTTTAGGCGCGCAGCTTCATCAAGAAATTGATGTATACGAAGTTGAACTTAAAGCTGATGATATTTATATACTTACCTGCGATGGTGTACACGATGTGTTGCCATACAGTGATATACAAAAGCTAATTGATGAGCATACTAATTTAGAGCACGCAGCAAAAGCAGTCACAGAGCTTGCCATAGCAAGAGGCAGTGACGACAACGTAAGCTGCTTACTTGTAAAAGTTAATAGTATTGCAAAACAAAATTTAGACGAGTTATATCACTCTTTAACTAGGCGAAAAATTCCGCCACCGTTAAAAGTTGGCCAAAAAATTGATGACTTTACTGTTATCCGTGAATTACACGCTAGTAGCCGCTCGCATATTTATTTAGTGCAACAAACACCCGATACGCCGCCGGTTGTATTAAAAGCGCCTTCGGTAAATTTTGAAGACGATGTGCACTACCTACAAGGCTTTATAAGAGAAGGCTGGGTAGGGCAGCGTATTAATCATCCCAATGTAATGAAGGTTTTAAATACGCAATCGCAAAGCCGATTTTTATATCATATTTGCGAATACATGGACGGGCAAACATTGAGTGATTGGAAGCATGATGTGCCGCATCCAGAAATTACCCAAGTGCGTAGTATTATTGAACAAATAGTACAAGCACTCAGAGCATTTCAGCGTTTGGATATGGTGCATCGCGATTTAAAACTCGATAACGTGATGATAGACGCTCACGGCAAAGTAACATTAATCGATTACGGCACGGTAAGTGTTGCGGCTATGGATGAGTCGGTAAAGCAAATTGCAGATGATTGCCCGCAAGGTACGGTAGATTACACCGCACCAGAGACGCTTATCACTATGCACGCCGATTTTAAGAGTGATTTATTTTCGCTAGGCGTTGTTGCGTACGAATTATTATGTTCAAAATTGCCGTATCAGCCACTCGCGCATAATCATGTACCAAAAGATTATAGTCACTGGCAATACACTAGTATTCGTAAACACAGAGCAGATATCCCGTTTTGGTTAGATCAGGCTTTAATGAAAGCATTGGCTCCCAAACCTGAATTCAGATACCACGCATTTTCTGAATTTATAAGCGATATCAATAAACCTAATCCACATTTAAAAAGTACCGCCCCGAAAGACTCAATAATGAAACGCGATCCGGTTTTAGTCTGGAAAAGTATTTCGTTGTGTTTATTTATAGCCTTGGTGTGTGTACTCATAATTAAAAACTAAGAGATAAACATGTTAAATCATAAAAAAAACTTACCTATTATTTTTATACTGGGTAGCTTAACTGCGCCTTCAATTAGTGTTGCAGCGCAAACCGATCTTAACTTTAGACTGCGTTTTGAAAGCGCAGAGCAAGATAACGCGTTAAAAGATGCAAGTAGCTTAACGCTGCGTACACGCCTTACTCATAAAACAGATGAAGTGAATGGTTTTTCTGCACTTATTGAAGTTGAAGACAGCAGAAGCCTGTTAGGTGTAGACGATTACAACAATACACTGGGTAAAAATACTAATTACTCAGTAATAGCCGACCCAGAAACCACAGAAGTAGATCAAGGTTTTATAAAATACGCGAAAGATTCGTTATCATTTAAAGTGGGTAGGCAAGTAATAGCGCTTGATGGACAACGATTTGTGGGCCACGTTGGCTTTAGACAAGACAGGCAAACTTTTGATGCAGCAACAGTCAATTACACGTTTAATGATATTAATTTGCACTATAGCTACATAAGCAAGCGCAACCGTATATTTGCCGAAAGCAAAGATATTGATTCATCCGATCACCTTATCAATGCAAGTTTTAAAACAAGCTTGGGTAAAGTGGTTTTATACAGTTACTTATTAAGTAACGACGCAGTAGATGATGACAGCTTAGATACCTATGGTGTTTCTTTTAATGGTAATAAAACGCTCAGCAATACTAAGGTTTACTATAAAGCAGAGTATGCCACGCAATCTGCATCAACGAGCATGAGTGATTTTGATGCTGATTATTATGCATTTGAAGGCGGCGTTGATTTAGCCGGTTTAGGTATTAAAAACGTGACACTAAAAGCCGGTATTGAGTCACTGGGCTCTGATAATGGCGATTATGGCTTTGCTACGCCACTTGCCACAATGCATAAATTTAATGGTTGGGCTGATACGTTTTTAGCAACGCCTGCACAAGGGCTTGATGACACTTATGTAAGCTTAAATGGTAAAGCCTTTGACGGTAAATGGTTAGTGGCTTATCACAGCTTTGATGCAAACGATAATGCAAACGGTGTTGATGATTTAGGCTCAGAGCTTAATGTGCAATACGTTAAGCCTATTAATAAAACCTATGCCGTAGGCGCTAAATATGCCGATTATTCAGCAGGCGATAGCGCTGCAGGCAAAGTTGATACCCAAAAACTATGGGTGTGGGTGAGCGCTAAATTTTAAGTATTTAACCAGAACTCTGGTTATTTAATTTGAAGCGTTACAAGTTGGTGCAATAGCGCCAGCTTGTGGTGCTTCCACTTCTTTTTTACTGCACCAATTTGGTTAAGTCACTGTAATATATTGATTATATATCTGGCTTGCATATTGCTATAACAACTACATAACAAATTATACGTTTGAAGTACTCATTTATGCATTGAGTACTTTGAACAAAACAGGTGATTTTAATGCCAAGCAAGCAGCGTGTTGTCGTCGTAGGAAACGGGATGGTTGGGCATCATTTTGTACAGCAGCTAGTATCGCAGCAAGGTGATAACAAAAATGTTGATATTACCGTGCTCAGTGGTGAAGACCGCCTCGCTTATGACCGCGTTCAGCTCTCGTCATTTTTTAACGGCAAAACCGAAGACGATTTAGCACTTACCTGCAGTAAAACCTATCAAGATTGGCAAGTGTGTTTCCATACTCATTCTAAAGTGGTTGATATAAACCGAGATGCAAAAACGGTTACTACTGCAAAAGGCGAGTTATTTGAATACGACAAGCTAATACTGGCAACGGGTTCGTTTGCATTTGTGCCACCCATTCCAGGTAAAGATCGTGAGCATTGCCTCGTTTACAGAACCATTAACGATTTACACGCTATAAAAAAATCAGCACAAGATAGTAAAGTAGGCGTTGTTATTGGTGGTGGTTTACTAGGGCTTGAAGCAGCCAACGCATTAAAGCAGCTTGGCTTGCAAACCCATGTAATAGAATTTGCACCACAACTTATGGGCGTACAAATAGATGGGGCTGGTGGGCGATTACTTAAAAATAAAATTACTGAACTTGGCGTTAAAGTGCATACCTCAGTGGCGACAGAGCAAATTATAGAAGGTGAAAACAGCCGTTATAAAATGTGCTTTAAGGGTGGTCAAACCCTAGAAACCGACATGATAGTATTTTCGGCCGGTATTCGCCCATACGATAACCTAGCTCGCGAGTTTAATTTAGAAATAGGTGAGCGCGGCGGCATCGTAATAAACAACCATTGCCAAACGACTGATAAAAATATATACGCTATAGGTGAATGCGCGCTTTGGAATAACTTTATTTTTGGTCTTGTAGCACCGGGCTACGCGATGGCAAAAGTAGCGGCGGGGCATGTTTTAAAACATCTCTCTTCAAGTACAGCTTCAAACACACCTTTAAGCAACTATTCAAACAAAACTGATGAATTTAGCGGCGCCGATATGAGCACTAAGCTTAAATTAATGGGTGTTGAAGTGGGCTCAATTGGTGATGCCCATGCACGCAGTGAAGGCGCAATTAGCTATTACTTTGAAGATCAGCCAAACGGTATTTACAAAAAAGTAGTCACTAATGAGCAAGGCAATAAACTCATAGGTGCTGTACTGGTTGGCGATACCAGTGATTACGATAATTTATTGCAGTATCACTTAAATAGTATAGACCTTAGTGTGCCCGCAGAGTCTTTAATAATGCCGCTTGCAGGTGACGCGGGCGAGCTAAGCGCTGATGATTTACCAAGTGATGCCATTATTTGTGCGTGCCATAAAGTGACAAAACACACTATCGAACAAGCGGTTATACAAGGTTGTAGCGATTTAAATAAAGTGCAGCAAGCTACTAAAGCAAGTACGGGGTGTGGAGGCTGTGAAAAACTAGTGCAAAGCGTTATTAGCAGTGCACTTAATAATAAAATAGCCACGCTAACCCCAGTAGATGAACCTGTATCACAGAGCGCTTAACACTCACAATAAGAGAGCAGTATGGAAACTTTAAACACTTGTTCAAACACGCCTTTGCTTAAACAAACTACCTGCGCTTATTGTGGTGTAGGCTGTGGGGTTGATATTTCATTATTAAATAATACCCCAACAAAACTTGAAGGCACGCGCGAGCACCCCGCTAATTTTGGCCGTTTATGTGTTAAAGGCACGCATTTGCTTGACACAACCGGCAGTGATAACCGCTTAACATTGCCCCTTATTGATAACGAACCCGCTAGCTGGGATATGGCAACTGATTACGTTGCAAATAAATTTAACGCCATTATTAAAGAACATGGGCCGGAATCGGTTGCGTTTTATGTATCGGGGCAGTTACTCACTGAGGATTACTACGTTGCCAATAAATTAATGAAAGGCTACATAGGCTCAGGCAATATAGATACAAACTCAAGGCTGTGTATGTCATCGGCGGTTGCCGGTTATAAACGTGCGTTTGGTGAGGACGTAGTACCATGTACCTACGACGATTTAGAGCAAACTGAGCTACTTATTTTAATTGGCTCAAATGCAGCTTGGACTCATCCGGTGCTTTACCAGCGTATGGAGCGCGCAAAAAAGCTTAATCTAAACATGAAAGTTGTGGTTATCGACCCGCGAAAAACCGATACAGCCGAACTTGCCGATACCTTTTTAAATATAAAACCAGGCAGCGACGCAGCACTTTATAACGGCTTACTTAATTATTTAAGTGAACATAACTATTTAGATACGCAATTTATAAACGAGCATACAAACGGCTTTGAAACAGCGCTTGCAGAGGCTAAAAAGTGGAGTATTAAAGCGGTCAGTGACTTTTGTGATATCGATGCGCAGCTAGTCAGTGACTTTTACGCCTTATTTGCACAAAGCCCAACCGCCATTAGTTTTTATTCAATGGGTATTAACCAATCAAGCTCAGGGGTTGATAAGTGTAATGCCATTATAAATGCGCATTTAGCGTCGGGCAAATTGTTAAAACCTGGATGTGGCCCGTTTTCAATAACTGGGCAACCTAATGCAATGGGTGGGCGTGAAGTAGGTGGCTTGGCAAATCAATTAGCAGCACATTTAGACATTGAAAACGAAGCGCATCAACAGTTAGTGCAGCGTTTTTGGCAATCACCAACAATAGCTAAAAAAGTAGGTTGCAATGCTATTGATATGTTTGATGAAATCGCCAAAGGAAAAATAAAAGCTATTTGGGTAATGGCAACCAATCCAATGGTAAGCCTACCTAATAACGCAGCAATACAACATGCACTTGAGCAATGTGAGCTGGTGGTTGTGTCTGACTGTATAGCCAAAAGTGATACGCTAAAATTTGCTAATGTGGCGTTTCCCTCAACCGGATGGGGCGAAAAAAACGGCACAGTAACTAACTCAGAGCGCAGAATATCGAGGCAGCGCCCGCTAGTTGAGCCATTTTCGGGGGCTAAAAACGATTGGCAAATAATGTGCCTAGTTGCCAAAAAAATGGGCTTTGAAGGATTTGATTTTACAGACCCCAGTGGCATTTTTGAAGAATGGGCACAACTTACTGATTTCGAAAATAACGGTGATAGGCTATTAAACTTATCAGCTTTAGTAGGGCTTTCGCAGCAGCAGTACGATAACTTAAAACCAGTTATGTGGCCGGTACTAAAAAATGAACCATATAAAAACGGGCAGGTTTTTGTTAATAAACAATTTAGCACCGCAGATAAAAAAGCCCGCTTTATACCTATAACGCCTAGGCTTCCTGTGCAGCAAACATCAAGCGATTACCCGTTTGTAATGAACTCAGGGCGAATACGCGACCAATGGCATACAATGAGCCGCACTGGGAAAAGTACAGCGCTTTCTACTCATATAACCCGCCCATACATTGAAATAAACCCCATTGATGCCAGCAGACTAAATATAAAAGCAAACGATTTAATAACTGCCAATGCTAAAACTGGGCAGGTTACAGCTCATGCAAAAATAACGGATGCCGTGCGTAAAGGTGAGTGTTTTATGCCTATTCACTGGAACAAGCAATTTGCCTCATCCGCTACGGTAAGTAGGCTTTATCAATCGGTTGTTGACCCTATTTCGGGCCAGGCTGAGTGTAAGCATGGTGCTGTTGATTTAGTTAAAGCGCAGTTTGCTCAGTACATGCAAGTTTTTAGCAAAACAGAGCTTAAAATAACCAGTGATTTTTGGCTTAAAGTTAACGCAAGTAATTGTGTTAACTATCAGTTAGCGCTCAATGAGCCACAAAATGATTTGCTTTATTATTGCCAAACACTGACAGGGTTACAAGGGCAGTGGTCGGCAATGGGCAGTGCAAAAGCAATGCATGTTCAATGTATTCAAAACCAGCAGTTAGTGTTTGTTGCGGTCATTTCGTCGGCTCAAAAAGACATATCACTTGAGTGGATAAATCATTTATTTGCAAAGCCTTTAATAACCTTTAGCCAATTACAGTCATTGTTGTATGCCACGCCTGATGAAGAATTTACTCAAGGCGCACAAGTATGTAGTTGCTTTAAAGTACGTGAACAACCCATTATAAACGCCATTAAAAGTGGTGAAAATACAGTAGAACAATTGGGGTCTAAACTAAAATGCGGCACTAACTGTGGGTCGTGTAAAACCCAGTTAAGCCAATTAATAAAGCAGCATACTACGCAAAACGCTAACAGTATTGATGTTGCAGTTGAAATGTAAATAAACAAGGAAGCATATGCTTAATGATCAATTTGGTCGGCAGTTTAACTATTTGCGCCTCTCAATTACCGATGTGTGTAATTTTAGTTGCACCTATTGTTTACCAAACGGGTATCAGTGCGATACCCCGCGTAACTTTTTAAATAAAAACGAAATAAACACTTTAGTAAATGCGTTTGCGCAATTAGGCACAAAAAAAGTGCGCATTACGGGCGGTGAGCCGTGTTTACGCAGTGACGTAACCGACATTATAAAGCAATGTAAAAACATTCCAGGCATAGAAAAAGTCGCCATAACAACTAATGGTTTTAACTTATTTAATAAAATTGATGAGTTTTACAGGGCTGGCCTAGATGCCCTAAACATTAGTATAGATAGCTTAAACCCGAGCATGTTTAAATTAATTACAGGACACGACAAGCTAACTCATATTTTAAAAGGAATAGACCGGGCAATTGAGCTGGGTATAAAAGACATAAAAATAAATGCAGTGCTGGCTAAGCAATTTAATAAAAACCAATTAAATGATTTTTTAGACTGGGTAAAACATAAAAAAGTAACGGTACGCTTTATCGAATTAATGGAAACAGGTAATGGTGCCACCTTTTTTGAACAAAACCATTTAAGCGGGCAAAGTGTTAAAACGCAGCTTTTAGCACAAGGTTGGTTACAGGTAGTAAGAGGTAAATTAAACGGCCCTGCAGAGGAGTTTTGTCACCCCGATTTTGAGGGGCGCATTGGCTTAATTATGCCCTACAGTAAAGATTTTTGTAAAAGCTGTAACCGATTAAGAGTATCGCCATTAGGCAAATTACATTTGTGCTTGTTTGCCGAGCAGGGAATAGACTTACGCCCGCATTTAAATGCGCAAGATATGCCAGCCACTGTAAATGCGATTCAAGCGGCAATGGGCAATAAAACCATTAGCCATGAGCTTGATAAGCGCTTAACGGGCGCCACAACCCATTTAGCTATGTTGGGCGGCTAAAATGAGCAATAAAGCCGTGTTTACAGGGGTTGTACTCGCTGGTGGGCAATCATCCAGAATGGGCAGCGACAAAGCCAACCTCATTTTAAAAAATAAAACATTACTGCAAAATGCATGTGAGTTATTAACAGCTGCAGGGGCAAGTGATGTACTTATAAGCCGTAACGTACAAAGTGCTACTGCGCAATACATAGCTGATATATACCCAGGCTCTGGCCCGCTTGGAGGGATTTATTCAACCTTAATGGCAACAGAGCAAGATATACTTGTAACCGCTGTTGATATGCCATTGCTTACTTGCACGTTATTATCGCAAATTGCATCTGCAGCAAGCGATAACCCTTACTTTCAAACAAATCAGCCACAAATACATGCGTGGCACTTTGAAAATGAACCGTTACCCCTGTATATTCGTAACACCCAAAGCGTTAAACGTCATTTAAAACAATTACTCATAAACGTAAATAGTCATAAATCAATTAAACAGTTTACCCGTAGTATTGGTGTGCAAACGTTAAAATGTAATAAAGCGCATGCACTTGTTAATACCAATACACCGGCGCAATTTAAAGCTGTTAACGAACAATTTGACCAACACAAACCTAATTTATTGAGAAGAACCCTATGAGCCACACAACTGAGTCACAAATCGCATTAAACATTGCCGTAATGACAGTAAGCGATACACGCGATGAAATTACGGATACGTCAGGCCATTATTTAATTAAAGCCCTTACTGAAGCAGGCCATCACTTAGCGGATAAAGACATCGTTAAAGATGATGTTTATCAAATGCGAGCAGTTGCATCGCAGTGGATTGCCGATGACACCATTCACGCCATTTTAGTAACCGGTGGTACGGGCTTTACCGAGCGCGACTCAACACCAGAGGCATTTGCACCGCTGTTTGATAAAAGCGTAGATGGATTTGGTGAGCTATTTAGACATATTTCGTACGGTGAAATTGGTAACTCAACTATTCAATCACGTGCGTTGGCGGGCCTTGCCAATAACACCGTTATTTTTTGTATGCCTGGCTCTACGGGCGCATGTAAAACAGCCTGGACAGGTATTATAAAAGATCAGTTAGACTCAATGCATAAGCCATGTAACTTTGCCCCGCATATTACTATTGGTAAAAAATGCGAATCGCGAGAGCAATAATATGCTGAGCCACGTAGATGAAAACGGCCAAGCAAACATGGTTGATGTATCGTTAAAAGAGGTCACTCTGCGCGATGCATCCGCCGAGGCCTACATTAAAATGAGCAAACAGGCTTTTGAGCAAGTGTTGCTTAATCAAAATAAAAAAGGTGACGTGCTAGGCGTTGCCCGAATTGCGGGTATTCAGGGTGCTAAAAAATGCGCCGATTTAATTCCGCTTTGTCATCCGCTGGCACTGAGTAAAGTAGCCGTTGATTTTGAGCTTGATGAAGCACATAGCCAAATTAAAGTCACCAGCTACTGTAAATTAGCAGGTAAAACGGGCGTTGAAATGGAAGCACTCACCGCTGTATCTGTGGCGACCCTAACATTATTTGATATGTGTAAAGCCGCCGACCCGCTTATGGAAATACACGGTATGCGTGTAACGCAAAAAGCAGGGGGCAAGCATGGCAGCTGGCAGCGAGACTAATTTAAATAATACGAATGCAGCTGCAGGGCATGTTATCGTACTGTTTTTTGGCCAACTAAAAGAGCGGCTAAAGTGCGACAAGTTAACCGTTGATATAGCGCATACCCTTAGCATTAAAGCGTTTAAACACATGCTGGTTGAGCAAAATCCACATTGGCAAGCATGGCTTGAAGAGCGTGATGTATTGTGTGCGCTTAATCAAACTATGTCATCAAGCGATGAGCTTGTAAAAGCAGGGGATGAACTTGCTTTTTTCCCACCAGTGACAGGTGGCTAATGAGTATAAGCATTAACGTACAAACGCAGGATTTTTCAGTAGGCAAGCAACATGACGCACTTTGCAGTAATAACAAAAGTGATGGTGCCGTAGTGACGTTTACAGGGCTGGTGCGAGAATTTAGCAGCGGCGATAACGTAATCGCCCTTGAGCTTGAACACTACCCAGGGATGACTGAGCAACTACTGCAATCGATAGCCGAACAAGCACAAACACGCTGGCAACTTGCTCGTATAAGTATTATTCATCGAGTCGGTTATTTAGCCCTTGGTGAGCAGATTGTATTTGTTGGGGTAACCTCCCGCCACCGCCAAGCCGCGTTTGAAGGCGCACAATTTATAATGGATTACTTAAAAAACCACGCTACGTTCTGGAAAAAAGAGCATTTTAAAGACTCATCAAATTGGGTCGAGTTTAAACAGAGCGACAAGCAAGCACTAAATAAATGGCAAAGTATCGAACAGGATGCAATTAAGTAAATGCATATAATCTCTACCAATATTTCTAAAATAAAAACGGTCGTGCATAACGGCAAAGAGGTCAAAACCGGTATATTTAAAACGCCAACCAATGAGCCGGTTATTATTGAAAAACTAAATATAATAGGTGATGAACAAGCCGATTTAGTTAATCACGGCGGTATTGATAAGGCGGTTTATGCGTTTTCGCACAATCATTATGATTACTGGAAACGCACCCTTAAAAAATGATGATTTAGCAGTCGGTGCCTTTGGCGAAAACTTCACAATTTCAGAGCTTGATGAGAAAAATATTCATATAGGCGATCGTATTCGTGTAGGTACAGCACTACTTGAAGTAAGCCAGCCGCGAGTGCCGTGCTTTAAGCTTGCCATTGCACTTAATAATAAACAAAGCCTAAAACTGTTTACCCAGTATTACCACACGGGTGTTTATTTTAGAGTGCTTGAGCAAGGTGTTGCTAAAAGTGGCGATGCCGTGACTATTGAACATAAAGCCAAACACAACATTTCGGTTAAAACGTTGTTTCAGGCGTTTTTTGATAAACAATACCCAGATTATGAAAGCGTATTATTAGCAGCACTTGAACTCCCCGAGCTTGCACTTGAGTGGCAAACTAAAATTAAAAAGAAGCTTTCATTAGAACTTCACCAATAATTTATTTTAAAATTAAAAGGTGACTATGCGTGTTTGGCTCATTAGCCTTTTATTTTTACTCACACTCACTCAATTCAATTATTTTTTTAGCCACTGCATACAGTGAACTATGCGATTCCATTGCCTGTTTTTGAAGCTGTTTATGAGCGTGCTCTTCACTTATTTTTAACTGTTCTATTAAAATATATTTAGCTTGATGAATGACTTTTTGTTCGCTTATTAGCTGTTTGGCATCTAATAAAGCTTGGTTTATTTGTTTTATATGTTGTGCTTGCTCAAGTATTAAATCGTACATTGTTTTATTACTACTCAGCTTACTTACCGCCGAATTTGAAGGCTCACCTATTTTAAGAGCGAGTTGTCCATCTGAAACAGGAATATACTCTTGTTCTAGTGAGCTTAATATTTGCTTGTTTGAGTTAAGCTTTCGTTGAGCGCCAGCAATCCGCATCGCTGCGCTATCAATTAAATGGTCGCTAATATTTTGCTCAATTTTATGCATTATATCGATGCGAGTAGTCGTTACCTCATACCACACTTCACTTAACTGAGATAAAGGTTGTGCATTTTGGTCGTCTAGTTTTTGTAGCAGGCTTCTTAGTTGATCAACTTGTTTATTAACCGGGTGCTCTATAAGTGATGAGTAACATTTTAATAAATGATTGTCGGCGTATTCACTAAAGAAGGAAAAACGGTTTTCTTGTTCTTGCATAAAATGAGCAAGTTGCTGTTTTTGTTCGCATGAAAACTTACTTTCGGCAAAGGCTTGAGCGCCACAGGCACGCTCTTGTCCTGCATACTCTTTGCCTTGCATAAAGTTAAAATAAGCCACTAAAAGGCGAATAACTTGCGGATCGTTTGCACCATCGGCTGCTTCTAAAATTATATTTAACAAGCCGGCAATTAGGTTTGTAAATGACTGGGTAGCATGAACGGGTGTAATGTTTTGATTCGCTATTTGATAACGAAGCGAGGGTAATGCGTCGAGTGATTGCAAGCTATGAGAAATTAAATTATACAGCCTCGAATGACCATTCAAGGAGGTGTCGGTAATAAAAGTTGTTTTTAAAGAGTCATAAAAATAACGTTGGGTCGTTTGCGTTACCGTTATTTGCTCTTTAAGCTCGCAATTAAATTGTAGGCTTTTAGATGCTAAAAATATATTGCTCATAGCACGTTCTTTTTGCAATTGATGAACAAAGTCGCCTAATTTTGTTAACGACGCACAGCTATTTTGTAATTGTTTTAGCGCGTCTATTTCTTGATATTTAGCCGCAAGTAAAAATTGTTTTGTGAGAGGGTTTGCTGTTTGCATGGAGTTATTTCCGCACTTTTTTGTTTATGAAGTGCAACCTCTATTCCATATATGTAAAGATTTTATTATTCAAATTAAAATCAATTTAAAACAGCTGCTTGTGTATTACTTTAAACTAATAAAGTAAAAACAGATTTATTTTAGCAACACGAAAAGCCCCTTTTTGGTGCATTAAAAAAGAGTTTTGCCACACGGTGTACCGGTATTAAAAAACGCGCTTATTCCTGGGGAAGAATAAGCACGGATAGTGCGTTAAGCGTTAACATGTTGCACTAAAAGCGCTGGGTCAATATTCATTGTATGATTAACTACTTCACCAATGATAATGAGCGTTGGCCCCATTAACGTAGCTACTGATTCATTATTCGATATATCGTTAATAGACCCTGTTATTATTTTTTGGTTAGTTGTTGTTGCATTTTCTATTAAGGCAATAGAAGTGTTGTCGGGCCAACCTACTGATTTTAAGCCTTCACATAATTCGTTAAGCCTACTCAGCCCCATGTAAACAACAAGTGTTGGGTTGTTTTTACCTTGCATAAATGTGTAATTTTGCCAATTAGGTAACTTTTTAGGATCGGCAAATTGAGCGGTTAAAAAAGTTACACTGCGAGCTACATCACGAGCAGTTAAGGGAATACCTGTATATGCCGATGCAGCGCAAGCGGTTGTCACACCAGGAACAATTGCAAAACTAATATTATTTTGTGTTAGCGCGTCAGCTTCTTCATTTATACGAGCAAAAATGCTCGGGTCGCCGCCTTTTAAGCGCACTACATTTAACCCTTGTTGAGCATACTTAACTAAAAGATCACAAATATTCGCTTGCGACATAGAGTGTTTACCAGCGCGTTTGCCTACGAATACTCGCTGTGCTTTTTTAGGTAGTGTGTTTAGTAAATCTTCACTTACTAGCCAGTCATACAAAATAATATCGGCAGATTGAATTAATCGCTGAGCCTTAACCGTAATGAGTTCGGCATCGCCTGGGCCCGCACCAATAATATAAACATGGCCATTTTTAGCTTTTTTGTCGGTAAACTTAACCACACTGGTTAGCTTGTTAATTACTTTGTTTAACCAGATGTTTTCAACATCCGAAAAATAAGAGAGCACACTCATAATTATTCCTCTAAGCTACAGCTGCTATTGCTTTAGGCTCAGCGTTTATAAATACGTTGCCGTCTTCAATTTTAATATCAAACACGGGGACTTGAATTGACTCATCTTCAAGACATTGGCCTGTTTCTAAACAAAAATGCTGTTTATATAAAGGTGAAGCCACAACAAATTTATTACTGAAAGAGCCTATAATTCCGCGCGATAACACATTCGCTTTACCGATAGGATCATAGTTACCGACTGCGAATAAAGGGCATTCATTTTGTGGTAGGTAAAAAATAGCCACTTGTTGGTTTTTAACTAGTGCGCATACGCCGCTGTTAGCAACAAGGCAATCGGTTGCTCCAATATTATGCCAAGACATCAGCTTGCTCCTCTTGTATTTCTGTTACTGCAATTCGGTTTTGAGTTATCTGTTGTTCGCGTTTTTCAGCGTCTGTGGCTGGGCGAATTTGATTACGTTCTTGCACAAACAAAATGTTGTCATCGGTTTGTGGGCTATTAACAAATTGGCGAAAGCGTTTTGTTGCTTCTGGATTGTCTACTGTTTTTTTCCACTCACATGCGTATGTATTCGCTACCAAATCCATTTGTTCTTCAAGCTCTTGGCAAATACCTAAACTGTCGTCAATCACTACACTTTTGAGATAATCAAGGCCGCCCTCTAAGTTCTCCATCCATACTGAAGTACGCTGTAACTTGTCGGCGGTTTTTATGTAAAACATCAATACACGGTCAATGTATTTTATAAGCGTGGTTGTATCTAAGTCGGTAGCAAATAAGTCTGCATGGCGAGGGCGCATGCCACCGTTACCACACACGTATAAGTTCCATCCATTTTCAGTTGCTATGATACCAATGTCTTTACTTTGTGCTTCAGCACATTCGCGGGTACAGCCTGACACTGCCATTTTTATTTTATGAGGAGAGCGCAATCCTTTATAACGGTTTTCGATATCGATGGCATGACCTACACTGTCTTGTACGCCATAACGACACCATGTACTTCCTACGCAAGACTTAACCGTTCTCAGAGATTTACCATAAGCGTGACCTGTCTCAAAGCCAGCATCAATCAGTCTTTCCCAAATAACAGGCAGCTCTTCTAAACGTGCACCAAATAAATCGATGCGTTGTCCGCCAGTCACTTTACAATAAAGATTAAAGTCTTTAGCTACTTGACCGATGACAATGAGTTTGTCGGGTGTAATTTCACCACCAGCAATACGCGGTACAACAGAGTAAGAGCCGTCTTTTTGCATATTGGCAAGGAAGGTGTCGTTTGTATCTTGAAGACCTACATGTGTTGGCTCTAGGATAAAATCGTTCCATGTTGAGGCTAAAATAGAGGCCACTGCGGGTTTACATATTTCACAGCCATGGCCGCTGCCATGTTTAGCTATTAAATCATCAAAAGTTTTGATGCTTTCTACTTTAACCACATGGAGTAATTCTTGACGCGAATACGCGAAGTGCTCACAGAGGTGATTATTTACTTCAACGCCTCGACTTGCCAGTTCGTCGTCAACTACCGATTTAAGTAACGCTGCACAACCACCGCAACCGCTGGCAGCTTTGGTGCATGATTTAACTGAGGCTAAATCGCATGAGCCACCATCAATAGCTCCAACAATGTCGCCTTTACTCACGTTATGACACGAACAAATAGTGGCTGTATCGGGTAGGGCGCTGCCCGCAAGAGAAGGGGCGCCGGCGCTATCTGGTAAAATTAAACATTCAGGGTGCTCTGGTAAGTCCATGTCGTTTAACATGTATTGAAGTAGCGTATCGTAATCACTGGTATCGCCAACAAGGACAGCGCCTAAAAGCTTATCGCCAGTTTCATTTAATATAATTTTTTTGTAGCAATCTCTAATTGGATCTTGATAAATGAGCTCTTTGCAGTTGGGCGTTTTTGCATGCGCATCACCAATAGATCCTACTTCTACACCTAATAGTTTTAATTTAGTGCTCATATCTGCACCTAAAAACTCAAGCTCGCCGCCACTTAGCTGGCTTGCTGCAACGCGAGCCATGTTGTAACCCGGCGCCACTAAGCCAAATAACTTTTTGTCCCATAGGGCACATTCGCCAATAGCCAAAATATCAGGGTCTGATGTTTGGCACTGGTTATTGATAACTATACCGCCACGCTCCCCAAGCTCTAGATCAGCCACTTTACCTAGCTGATCATAAGGACGAATACCGGCAGAGAATAGAATTAAGTCGGTTTCTAAATAAGTGTCGTCTGAAAAGTTTAATCTAAAGCGGCTAGTTTCACCTTTAACTATTTCGCTGGTCGCTTTTGATGTATGAACAGTCACACCCAGTTTTTCTATTTTATTTTTTAATAGCGTGCCGCCTTGCTCGTCTAGCTGGACAGCCATAAGCTGCGGCGCAAATTCAACAACATGTGTATCAAGTCCTAATTGTTTAATGGCGTTCGCGGCTTCAAGTCCTAATAAACCACCACCAATAACTACACCACTTTTACTGGCTGCGGCACTGGCTTTTATTTGCTCTAAATCCTCTAGGGTGCGATAAACTAAACAATGTGGTTGATCGTTTCCCTTAATTGGCGGGACAAACGGGAACGAGCCCGTAGCAAGTACAAGCTTATCGTACGGGTATTGATCGCCTGTTTGAGTATTAACAACTTTGTTTACTCTATCTATGCCTTCAACCCATTGGTTAGTGAATACATTAATATTGAGTTGTTGATAATTTTCTAAAGTTGTTAGCGCTAAATCGTTTGCTGTTTTACCATCAAATACGCTTGATAAATAAACACGGTCGTAAGCTAAATTTGCTTCACCACACAAAACGGTGATGTTTGCGTTAGCATCGCTTTGGCGCATTTTTTCTACAAAATGATGTCCGACCATACCATTGCCAATTATTAGTATTTTTTGCGCGGTTTGCATTAGGCATTCCTTCAGTGACGGTTTAAATTTTACACACAAAAAAGCCCGTCACAATTGTAATTAAATACAATTGTGTACGGGCCTCTTTGCCTCTGGTTGCTTTTTCAACCAATATGTATGCCGTTAATTAACGTGCTTAGTGTTCAATAAAGCAATAACCTAGCCATAACTTTAAGCTGTTGATTAATAGTTATATTAATGTGCTTTTAGGATTTAGAGATTTAAAAACGAACACTTTAGGTGCAAGGTTAGTACTAATTAGTGCAGTAAAAAATATATTTAATGTTTTGAAAATGAGTGAGAGTTATCCCCATTGTTTTGTTAAATTGTGGGAGCTACTCATATGGGTGTGTTGCGTGCAACATCCATTTAACCAGTGATAAGCGCTAACGTGTTTTTTAGCTATGTAGTTAACTATTAATGAAAGCGAGCAGGGTAATCATAGTTATATAGAAGCCAACGCCTAGCGCAATAACCGGCACTACTTTATTGGATTTCCTTTGTTTAAAACTAGCATAATCTTTAAATTCCATTTTATAGCTTCCAAACGTTGTCACTTTTAACAGCATACAACCTGTTGCATAAAACAAGAAACCGAAGGCTGTTTCAATTAAAAGCCATAAAAATATATCTGTAACAATGCTCATTTTTCCCCCTTAATCAAAAGCTCAGCTAATTAGCGTAAACCAATAATAGTAAAGCATAGTTATTGGTAAAAAATAATACTTAAATTGTAAGTAAACATGCGAGTGTATTCTCTCACATTTTGCAAAATGCAAACTTGTCAATTGCAAACTGCATTAGGATTATACTGAATTTATTTTATTTATAATAAATTCATAAAGTTAAGTTTTGGAATAGACCCTGCAACAGTTTAATTACTTAACTTTTTAAGGGCTAAATTATGAAACTAAATAAACTTGCAACAGCATGCTTAGTTATATTTCCATGCGCTGTGCTCAGTCAACCATTCGAGTCCTGCCCTAGCCAGGCATTTTTAATGCAAGATGCTAACGCGCAACTATACGGAATAGATTTAGTTTCAGCTAAACCTACCGTTTTAGCATCGCAGCTAACGTTCGCTAACGAATTAAATACTAACAGCGTTAATGCAGTCGGTTTTAATTATAAAGATCAATACATGTACGGTTACAGTAAGCAAACGCCTGGTAGCGTAGTGCAGCTTGGCAGCAACTACGAAATGAAGCGGCTAAACGTACAAGGTTTACCTGCCACTAATTTTTATGTAGGTGATATACAAGTTGTAGGTGAGGGCAATGACCAACGAGCTACCTATTATGTTTATCATCCTAACTTTGGCCTATATGGTATTAATTTAGATGGTGACTTAGATGCATCTATTACGGCAAGTTTGTTAACCAATACAAATACTTGGAAATTGTCTATTTATGACTTTGCCTTTCACCCAACTAGTAACCTTTTATACGCGGTTGAGCCAAATGGCAATTTATACGAAATAGATATTGCAGCAAATACCCATACGTTAATTACTCAAGTTGATGTAGGCGATGATACTGGCGCATTTGGCGCGGCTTATTTTGATGTGAAGGGCCAGTTTTATTTTAGTAACAATAAAAGCGGTAAAATCCATAAAGTTGATTTAAGTGTTAGCCCAGTCGTTGGCTACACCCCGGTGGCAAATGTGTTTACATCGGGGCCTAAATCAAGTCAAAACGACGGTGCGCGCTGTGCCATTGCCGAAGTAAAAGTAACTGATAGCTCAATTGATTTTGGTGACGCGCCAGCGCCTTACAACACAAGCCTTGAGCAAAGTGGCGCAAGGCATTTATTTGACCCGAATAGTACCGGCTCAGATTTAATTTATTTGGGAAGCTCGGTGGATGGTGAAAACATTAATACCAATTCCGATTTACTATTGTCTCCTATTGACGATTCAGACGATGGCGTAAGTTTTGTAACGGCGATTTCGGCAGGGCAAGACTCGCAAATTATTGTTAACGCGTCTACTTCTGGCTTTTTATATGCGTGGTTTGATTGGGACCAAAATGGCCGTTTTACTGAAGACGAAAGAATGGTAACTAAACGTGCCATAAATGAAGGCGATAACAGCATTTTAATCACGGTGCCAAGTAACACTAAAGCGGGCCAAACATGGGCTCGATTCAGAGTCACCGATGGCACAGAGGCGTCGCTGATCACGGCAACAGGCGGTGTGCTGGGCGGCGAAGTAGAAGATTACGAAATTACCACTTATGCAAGCGCTGTTTACCCTGGCGAAAATGACTGGGTAACCCTTGCATTTGAGGATAGATGGCCGTTTGCAGGTGATTACGACTTTAATGATCTAGTGCTCAATTACAGAACCACACAGCTTATGGAAGGGAGTAATGTGGTTGGCTATAAAATAGATGGTCAACTAATTGGTATTGGAGCCACATACCATAATGGCTTTGCTGTGAGATTAAAAGAAACTGTCAATAATACCACTCACACTATTTTACGAGACGAAGTAGATGAAGATGCAATTAGCTTTATTATTGACGGGCAACCGCAAACAGCGAGTCCTTTGGAGGCAGGTAGAAACGAAGCCATCCTCATTTTCATGCAAGATACCTGGGCTCACGTTTCAAAAGAGTCGGGCTGTAGTTACTTTAGAACAGAAGATAATTGCGATGAAAACGTTAAAGTTACCTTTAGCATGAGTATTCCTTTAAAAGAACCAAAAGCGAAAAGTGCATCTCCCGGTACGCTGCTTGATCCGTTTATTTTTGCAACTGATGGCTTTTACCACGGCGATTTTTTAGTCGGTAAAAACGCCCGAGGCTGGGAAGTACACATTAAAAACCAAGCACCAACTGAAGCGTTTGATACATCACTCTACAGCGTTACAAACGCAGATGATGCCAGCGTACAAAGCAATGGCTTGTATTTTCTTAACGAAAACGGTTTACCGTGGGCAATGGAGGTCGGTATGCAATGGCTGCATCCCCTTGAAGGGGTAGACATAACCGACGCTTACGGAAGTTTTGCAGAGTTTGCTCAATCATCGGGTAAACAAAAGCCAACGTGGTTTAACGATTACAGTATTAGTAATGTTGTTGTAAGAGGGGAACAATAATGAAAAATACACTATTAATTTTATCACTATCAATAGGGTTAACAGCATGTGGCGGCGGTGGTTCAGAAGAGACAAAAGCACCAGCAGTCGCGACGGTATCTTCTACCTCTACACCAGCAAATAATCCAACTGGGATTAACGCAATTACTGTTGATAACGAATTTAATTTATCTACTAAATATTCACTTGATGTTGATGTTGACCTGGGGATGGGCGATGTAAGAGCTTACTTAAATGTGTGCCAAACAAAGATGGCATCTCAACGAGCAGATTATAACAACTGTATTTACAGAGGGCCTCTTAGTAATACCGCTCTCGATACGCAATTAGTGTTAAGCAATCAAGATATTGAACTGATTGCTGAAATTTGGTTTTACGATGAGTCGACCGAGCCGCTTTTATTCACTTGGCAGTACGAACCTGCTCAAGCACAACAACAGTTTGTTATCCGATAATAATTATTAAAATGGTTAGGTTTAAAAAGTAATGTCAAATATCCCAGAAAGTAATAATCCGCACTATTTAGTTTTGCGGATTATTTTTATATGTGCAGCAGCCGTATTTATCTTACTCGCGTTTAATCCCTTCACTAGCTTTTATGCCGATGTGTTTTCATCTTTACGAATACAGATGTTAATTGCGGCGTTGATGTGTGGGTGCGCACTTATGTTGTTAAAGCTGTACAAATTATCTGCAGTGGTGATCCTACTTTGCGCGCTGGGGCTAGGCCCTATTTTGGTGTCTTTTCCCGTAACATCGCCTGTTAATTCAGAGGCTTTATCAATCAAGCAAATTAATGTTAATTATAGTAATAAATACCTTTCAACACATTTACTGAGTTTGCGTGATGAAAATTGGGATGTGCTTATTTTACAGGAGTTTAGTGATAAAAATCGCCACCTGTTAACTCAATTTATAACCACTACCGACATGTTTGGCTATGAGGAGGTTGAGGGAATACCCTATGGTATGGTTGTTTTATCGCGAATACCTATGGTTTATAAGCAACAAGTTAAATTAGATGGCGACAAGTTAGGGTATTTAAAACTAAAGTTTATGGTGGGTAATACGGTGTTGACTACGTTTATTGCGCACCCGCCTTCACCGCGCTCTAAACGTCATTGGCAAAATAGAAATACGCTATTAGCGGCTTTAAAGCTTTCAACACAAAATGAAAAGGGCGCATGGCTCGTTGCAGGGGATTTAAATGTAGTACCTTGGTCTTCATATTTTGAGTGGCAGCAAGCTCAAACCTGCTTTGGGCAACATCGATACTCAAGCTTTATGCCTTTTAAAAAAGGGCACTCTATTTTGACTGGCTTACCTATAGATCACTGTGTAATGAGCGAACAAGTTTTATTACAAAGCCTATTAGTCACGGACTTTAAAGGCAGTGATCACAAAATGTTAAGCTATAAAATAAGTCTAAAATAAAAGGCGCTCAATATAATAAGCGCCTTTTTAACCTTAGTGTTTTACATGTATTTTAAATTTATTTAATAGACTGTTTTATGTCATGTACTAAGTGTTGAAGATTTCGCCTATGGGGAAACAATAAAAATGCAGCAGTGGCTAAGCAAAAAGCTTTAAACTTATAACCTATTTCTCGGTAGTATTCGCTATAACATTCGAGCATTCTGGCTTTGGCTTTAAACCGAGAAACCACGCCAATATCGTTTTTACAGCGATCTATTATTATTTGCATCGCAGTTAAACGGTTTTGTCTGTTGGCAGTAATAGAGCCTGCTCTCATTAAATAGCCCATTGATACCTGATTCGTAAAAGCCACATTACCAATACGTGCTAATTTAAGCCAACAATCCCAATCGCTTGCGCTATTGAGTGATTTATCAAACTTACCTACATAACAAATGGCTGATTTTTTCACCACAACAGACGAGGTACCTATAACGTTTGCAAACAGCAGTAAATCCATTGGTGATTTAAGGTTTTGGTAACCCTCAGTGTTCCAATTAATAAATTTTGTAAACTCAGGCCAATAGGAAAAACAATCAATAATGGGTTCGTACTGCTCATTAACATGCATGTAATTGGTAAAGCTCAGCACACAATCACGATTATTTTGCATGTAGGTAACCTGGTTAAATAATTTATCTTCAGTCCAGTAATCGTCAGCATCTAAAAAAGCAATATAGTCGCCTTTGGCAAGTTCAATGGCTTTATTTCTGACACTAACAACCCCGCAGTTTTGCTGCTTTATAACACGCATATTAGGAAGTGATTGTTGTAACTTATTTAACCATTCAACGCTTCCATCAGTTGACCCATCATCAATAATAAGTATTTCACACTCAATATTATGCTGCCTAACAACGCTTGAAATAGCCTTTGCCAAATACTGCTTACAGTTAAAGTTAGGAATAATAACGCTTACCTGAATACTCATAGTACTCACCTTTTGTGTTTTTCATTAACGTTAACTACGCAAGATAAGCGCCAACCGTTAATAGGCATTTGCGGGCTGTTTTTTGTTTTATGATTTGCAAATTGCGATAAGCCTTCGCAAATTGACTTTTTATAAGGGGTTTTTAGCGTTTTATGCCGGGCACAGATTTTGCGATGTAATCGTTAAGTTTATTAGGAGTTTTAACTATGAAACATATTGGTATCGTTGTCCCTAGCTTCCACATACCTTCAGAAACGTTTGTTGTAACTGAAATTAACGCGCTGGTGAATGCAGGGCATAGAGTGACCGTACTGACGTTTGAAAATTTAAATTACTGTGTTCATTTAAATAAAAATGTGCAGGTGATTGTTATTAAAAAATCAACACCATCGGCAGTTAATACACTACTTAAAAGCCCACTAATGGCGGTAAAAGGCGGTGTTATTGCAAGTCGTTTTAAGTCTATTTCGGTCATGTCTTTAATGGGCTATGGGTTAAATATTGCTGAAATTATTCGTACAAAAAAAATCTCTCATATCCATTGTCATTTTATGCATGCACCACTGGCTTACTCCATTATCGCTAGCAAAATAGCCGGCGTGAGTGTGTCATCCATTGGCCACGGTCACGATGTTTATGTGAATGATGATGATTTAAAGCTTAAATTATCGTTGTGCGACTTTTCAGTTGCGGTATGTAAAGACATGGCTGTAAAACTCAGTAAATACAGCGCAGGAAAAATACAGCTACTGCATTGTGGTATTGATTTGAGCTTGTTTAATAATAAACCAAATCGATTAACAGAATCGGTTAACCTATTTTTGTTGGTCGGTTAATTGAGAAAAAAGGGATTACAATTTTTTACTTCCGGCAATCAAAAAAAATTAGCAAAAAAACATTCAATCACACTGGATATAGTAGGCGATGGCCCTTTACTTAATGACCTAAAATATTTTTGCGAACAGCTAGGCATTACGAATGAGGTCAACTTTTTAGGCTCGAAAAGTCCACAGTGGTTAGCAATAAACACCAGCAATTATTCGGCTTTAATTGCGCCGTTTTGCGTGTCTAAAAATGGCGATCGCGACACGGGGCCGGTTGTACTTAAAGAAGCCATGGCCAGCGGTATACCTGTTTTAACTACTGAGCTAATGGGTGCAAAAGAAATTGTAAATGACGATGTTGGCGCTAAATGTGCGCCTTCAAGCATTACTGGTATTGAGCAAATGCTTAATGACTTTTGTGCACTAACGCCTTACCAGCGCTACGAAAAAGGGCTAAATGCAAAAAGGTTAGCGACAAAACGCTTTAATGCAAATTCGCAAGCCAAAAAGTTATCTCACTGGGTTCAAGGGATATAGGTGTTGCTATGAATGGGATTAAGCAAATTGCATACTTTGGTATATCCACTTTATTTCTTAAAGTATTAGGGTTTGCTTTATTACCTATAACTACGCGTATTTTAAGTCAGGCAGAATTTGGTGAGCTAAATTTTTTGGTGTCTATTTCGGCAGTTATGTCGTTGTTATTGTGTTTAGGTTTACCCGATTTATTGTTCAAGCAACAAATGAACAACCCACAACATAAACGTGCCTTATTCAGAGATGCATTACTGGTGTGTGCCATTGTTAGTGGTGTATTTGTGTGCTTGGTTTTTTACTGTATTGATTATTTAAGCGCGTTATTACCGGTAACACTAAATACACTAGATATTAAATTGTTAGCTATTAACTTAGCGCTCTCGTCTCTACTTTCTATTTTATTTTGTTATTTTAGATATTACGAAATGGCAAAACAATTTTGTATATTGGCTGTGCTTCAAGGTATGGGGCAAACACTTCTAACCGTTGTTTTACTTTACTTAGGCCATGGTGTTAATGGGGTAATGGCATCGGGAGTGGTGTCGAGCGCTTTAGTGTTATGCATTGCTATCGTTTTGGTATTGAAGCCGCTGGGTATCAGTTTTAAACATATTTCATGGAAAATAAGTTATAAAAACGGGCTTTTTTTAATCAGTATTGTTACCTCGTCTTTATTTGTGTATGCAAATAATGGGGCCGAAAACTGGTTTATAGTTGCCAGTGAGGGCAAAGAAAAACTGGCTCAATATTATGTCGCTTTACAGTTTGCCGTTATGACCTCGTTCGCTTTTGAACCTATTAGAATGTGGTGGTTCTCACGTCGTTTTGATGAATTGGCTAAAAACCGAGAACGTTATGTAGACCTGTGCACGCTGTGTTTAGATTCGGCCATTTTACTGTGCGCGTTAATGCTTATCATCACCCCGTCTATTTTTAGTTTAGTGTTATCACAAAATTATCAGTTGCATACTTGGTTGTTACCAAGCCTTATTTTTATTGTGGTTATTAAGCACCATAGTGATTTACTCAATATAGGGTGTTATATCCATTACAATGGTGTGTTTGTTACCGTGGTAAATGCAATTAGCGCATTTGCTGTACTGGTTTTGTTAGCCGTTTTAGTTCCTCGGTATAACGTATACGGCGTAGTGGTTGCACTTTGCATTGCGCAGTTAATTAAAACCAGTTTACTTATTGTTATTAGCCAACAATTAGAAAGTTTAGCGTTTAGTGTTACGCGTTTGCTGCCCAGCTGGGTGTGTTTTTCTTTAATATACTTTTTAAGCATTACACAAACTGCCTATTTTGAGCTTATTCAATGCATTGTTTTTATCTGCTTTTTAATTGCTTTGTTTTATAAATACAAATCCGCAATTTTAGCACTGACCCAGCAAACAATGCGGGGTAAAGTGTATGATTAGTTGGTATAAAAAATATTGTCTGATGATCAACGGGTTATTTGTAATGACATTAACATTAATGCTTTACATGCGCTTTGGTCCAATTGCAGCCTTTGCCTTATTACTGTTACCTTTTGCAGGGTTTTTAGCCGTTAAAATAAGCACAGTATTTATTATTCTTTTTATACTGTTTAGCTACTTTAGGCTACATGAAGTCTTTGTTGTATTAATGCCCCTTAAAATTCCTAAAATGTTGGCCTTAGCTTCATTACTAGCTATTGCATGGCATTTATTCATTTCAAAATCGTTAAAACCTCATTGGAGCTCAACACACTTAGTGTTTGTAATTTGGTTTGTTTGGCTTACCGTTTGCGTATTTAGTGCCTCCAATAAAGGTATGGCCATAGAGTATTGGACCGGTGTGCTGGTAAAAGTATTTATTATGGTATTTGCCATTAGCTGGTGGTTAACCCGATTTTCGCATTTTAGTTTAGTGCGAATGGGCATAATGATTTCGGGTATTTCGGTGGCGTTGGTTGCATTAAGTAACAAAATGAATGGTATTGGCTTAGTTGAGGGCACGCGTGTCACTATTTCTCGTGAGTACCGCTCGCAATTAGGAGACCCTAACGCTCTATCTTAGTGTTGATGTTTCCGGTGTCTTTTTTGGCAGCAGAGTTATTTGATAAAGGTGCGAATAAATATCGTCGTCTATTTGCAGCCGTAGGATTGTTGTTAGCTATTTCTGGTGTGATAGCTACACAAAGCCGAGGTGGTTTATTGGGTATTGCTGCTATTTTAAGTTTCTTTTTATATCAAAAAGTAAAAAATACCTTTAGTAGTCGGGCTGTGTGCAGCTGTTGCCATGCTAGCAATGATGGTGTTTGCAGGTATTGGTGATAGGCAAAGTGGAGGCGCAGCAGAAGACGGGGTTGATGCGTCTGCAATGGGGCGAATATATGCATGGCAAGTGGCAATTAATATGGCGCTTTCTAATCCGCTAACGGGTGTGGGAGTCGATAACTTTTACGTAAATTATTATTTTTACAGTCCGCATTGGGATGGCAAGAATCATGCAGTACACAGTACATGGTTTCAGGTATTAGGCGAAACAGGCTTTGTAGGTATAGGTATATTTGTATTATTAATTGCCAGTATATATCGCAGCCTATCACGCGTTTATTGCATCAATGCACTTAACCCTAACGACCAAGTTGCAGTTAATGCAAATGCATTAAAAGCAGGTTTAATAGGCTTTATGGTTGCAGGTACTTTCCTAACACAGGCTTTTACTTGGCCGCTTTACATTATTTTAGCGCTAACAATCGCACTCGAAAAAATCACTGTTGAGAGCAATAAGGAATAAAACTATGATCATACACGTTAAACATTGGCTTAAATGTAGCCCTCATCCTTTTGCAAAATCACTTTTTCAATTTGCAAAAACGATTCGCAATCCACAAATGATTGTTATCCCGTTTTTTCTATTCATTGCTTTATTTTGTTCATCAATTTTTAAAACAATTTATACACGAATTTTTACGTATCACTTATTTTACGCCCCTTTTCAAAAGCCAAATTAAAGGCAGTAAAAAGCAGCTTTATTTATATTCAGGTATGCCGCAAGTGTTGGGGGAGCTTAATGTTGTGTGCAAAGACAACGTGAGAATGTCGGGTATTTCTACTTTTTGCGGGCGGGTAGGAGGGCAAACAACACCCACTTTAACCATTGGTAACAATGTTGATATTGGTTGGCAAAATGCGTTTTCGGTAGGACGTACCATAACCCTTGAAGACGACGTTAGGTTAGCAGGGCGTGTATTTTTAGCGGGTTTTCCTGGGCACCCGATTGATTGTGAACGAAGAGCACAGGGGCAAAGTGATGATGAAAACCAAATTGGCGACATTATTATAAAGCGCGGAGCATGGCTTGGCACCGGAGTGACTGTGCTTGGGGGCGTTACCATAGGTGAAGGGGCGATTATTGGCGCAGGTAGTGTTGTGACTAAAAACATACCCGCCTTTAGTATTGCTGCGGGCAATCCAGCAAAAGTAGTTAAATACATAAAGGAATCATAATATGAGATTTGTTGTTTTTGCAGAGGATTGGGCAAGCCACCCGAGTAGCACACAGCACTTATTTGCTGAACTGGCTAAAAATCATGAAGTACATTGGGTTAATTCAATTGGTATGCGAAAGCCAAGCCTTAAATTAAACGATTTAAAACGTCTATTTAATAAATTAAAACAATTATTTAGCGAATCAAATAGCGCAACGATTGAAACGCCAGAAGCACTGCACGTTTATAAGCTCCCCGTATTGCCTTGGCATGACAACGCATTAGTAAAACGTTTCAATAAGTGGGTGTATTCTCAATACTTTAAAAATATTGATGATGAGCCTGTTACTTACTGGTTAAGCGTGCCCACAGCCGAATATTTAATTACAAAACAAAAACGCGATAGGTTAATTTATTACTGCGGTGACGATTTTAGTGCATTGGCCGGCGTTGATGCGTCACTTGTTGCCCCTTGTGAAAATAGCTTGATACAAAACGCTGATTTAATTTATGTCATTAGCGCGTTTTTAATGAACAAAATGCCTAACCACAAAACAAAAATGTTAAGCCATGGTGTTAGTTACGATTTGTTCACCTCTAAAAGTGAAATTGCACCAGAGATAAATCACTTAAATGGCCCCATTATTGGTTTCTATGGCAGTATTAATGCCTGGTTAGATATCGCATTACTCACTGCGTTAGTCGCGCAGCGACCCAGTTATCAGTTAGTGCTTGTTGGCGATATTGTGGGGCCTACAGCGCATTTGCTGCAATTTAAAAATGTAACGCACATTCCTGCAATTGAGCATGCTCGGTTAGCGAGTTTTTCCACACATTGGAACGTGTCTGTTTTACCGTTTGTTAATAACGAGCAAATTAGAGCATGTGACCCATTAAAGCTTAAAGAATATTTAGCGGCAGGTAAGCCTATTGTTGCTACCGATTTTCCCGCAGTAAAACAATATAAAACTGAAATTTTTATTGGCAAAACGCATGATCAATTTATTAATAAAATTGATGAAGCCGTTAGTTTAAACACCATTCAACGTAGCACCCTAAAATTATCGCAACAACAATTAGCAAAGAACCACAGTTGGGAGTCAAAAGCGCTAAAAGTGCAACAAGACTTATTTATTTTAAATCACGCTGTGTAGCGTGATTTTTTAAACCAAAACCCTCTAACATGTCATTTAATTAGGCCTTTGAGAGCTGAGTCTCAAAAGCCTGATCCCCGCTAATAAACTGCTTATTTTTATTAAATTCACAACAGTTGGCGCACCCTGTGCAACACCTTATGTATAGCGCGATATTTGCAGTTTAAATTATTAATTTGCAAACAAACGCCACATTTCGCATAGCAATATGCAAATAGATAGGTAGGGATTATGTTAGTTAGAGAGCAAATAAAACGATTACTTTACTTAACCTTGTACGCTGTATACACACGTGCAAAGTTATTTGTGATCCCACTTTTAGTGGTGCCTTTTGTCATTATATTGCTCACAGTGACTGCACAAAAAAAATATATCAATCATGCCACTATTTTAATAGAGGAGTCTGCATTACTTAACCCGTATCTTGATGATTTATCTTTTTCATTTGATTTATCTAATCGGATGGCAGCACTTCGTACACTCGTTATAAGCAGGAAGGTACTTATTGCAGTAGCAAAAGAAACGCAATTAGTGCCAGAAAATGCGACGCCTGCGCAAATAGAAAAAATTCACCAAGAGTTATCTCAGGCATTGTCTTTGTCGTTGGTAGGGGATGAGCTGGTACGGGTTAATTTTATATGGCATGAGCAAAGTAAAATGAAACTGGTGCTTGAAAAAGTAGTCGAGAAGTTTATTGAACGTTTACTTGCGCCCACCCGAGCATCGCTTGATAGCTCTGAGCAGTTTTTTTATCAGCAGCTGAACAGCATTCGTGATGAGCTTGAATTATCTGAAGAGGCACTTGCTGCCTTTAAATCAACAAACAGCAATACCTTGCCGGCTGTGCTGCACAGTAACCGTCAAACGTTTGATAAATTACTGAGCGATCAACAACAAAAAACAATTGTGTTATCTGGTGCGCAAGCAAAATTAAAAGCACTGGCTACTAAAATGGGCCAAGCAAACCCAATTTTAGGGCGCATTGAAGAAAAAATTATTGTTGCGGAGTCAGAGTTAAGCTTTTTAAAAACACGATATACCGAAAAACACAGTAAGGTTATTTCAAAAAAACGAGAGCTACAAAGTATACGTAATCGCCAGCAATCACTATTAGAGAGCGCAGAAGACTTAGACCCTACCAATATTGAACAGCTATGGCAAATGGCAAACACACTGCCTAGTGGTAAAGACAATGAAAGCAGTGTTCTGGTTTCGCAAATTCTAAAATTAGAAGAGGCCAAAAATGAAGTAGCTCAACACCAACAAGAGTACGACATGCTAGAGCAACAAGTAAAACTCGTTGGTGAAAGGCTATTAGTAACCAGTGATGTAGAAAAGCAGTTAAGAAAACTAGAGCGAGATTACGATGTTAAACAATCGCTTTATAAAGATATGTTAAGCCGTTATGAAATGGCAAAAGTGACAGGCAAATTGGTTAAGTACGAAGGGCCAGATAAAGTAAAAACCATTGAACGCGCATACAGTCCAACGCAGCCAATTAATACGTCGTTAGTCGCATCCATTATTGTGGGTATTATTTTAGGTGTGTTTACAAGTAGCACGATAGTGTTTGTAGCGACCTTGTTTGACAGCCACTTAAAAGATATTCAAACCATAGAAAAACTATCTTCTTTAGAGGTAGTTACCATTTTACCTATTGTTAAAAATACACCTGTAGATTTGGTGTTTAGCTCAGCGATTAACTCTATTGAACAGGGGAAATAATATGAACGTTTTACATCTAGTTCAGCACTTTAAAATAGGTGGTCTTGAAAAAATGGCCGTCACGCTAATGCAAAAAAGTCAATTTGCAGACTCAAGTGTGGTTGTATCACTTGAAGGAACGTTGGACGAGGCTGTTGAAGGTTGGCCACAATTAGCGTTGTTTGAAGGGCGGTTAATTTGTCTAAATAAGCCTGCAAAATTTGATATGAATACGGTAAGTAAACTGACCGAGGTTATTAAAAAGTTCAATATTGATGTAATACACAGCCATCACATAGGGCCAATGCTTTATGCAAGTATGGCATGTATACGCAATAGACGCGTTAAGCATGTATCGACTATTCATGACGCCTGGTATTTAAAAAGTTTTAAGCAGCGTTTAATTACTAAAGTGCTTAACAAATTGACAAAAATTAGTTGGGTTGCTGATGCACAGGTAGTCGCTAACGATTTTTATAACGAAACAGCTATTCAAACCGATAAAACAATACTCAATGGTATCGATTTTAAACAATTTGTTTGCGGGGATGAACCAAACGCCCGTAAAGAACTGCACTTACCGCAAGATATTAACTTAATTGGCTGTTCAGCACGGCTAGAGCCAGGTAAAGGGCACTTTGCATTATTAAGAATTCTTAATTCATTGCCCATTTATACAGAACTTGTATTTGCTGGTAGCGGTAGTTTACATACTGAATTGCTGGATTATGCCACTAAGCTTGGCATTAAAGATCGCGTTCATTTTTTAGGTAATGTACAAAATATGCCGCTATTTTATTCAGCAATTAATGTGATGTGTCTGTATTCGCAGCGTGAAGGGTTACCGCTATCTATTTTGGAATCAATGGCGTGCGGAAAAAGCATTGTTGCCACCGATGTTGGCGGAATTAAAGAGGTACTAACCAGCGAGCAAGGCGTGCTCGTAAAGCCTGGTGATGAGGTTGGGCTCAAAAAAGCGCTGATTGAAGCCATTTATATAAAACATGGAGAGTGCATTCGTCAGCACGTATTTTCAATCGCAAGTGCTACAAAAATGAGTGCAGAGTACGACCACTTTTACAACGTTATTACATCGTGAGGAAAATATAATGACTTATTTATTAATAATATTAGCGGTGTTAATTGCGTTAGTTATATACCACCACGTGGGCTATGTAGCACTTTTAAAGTTATTTAGTCATGGTAAGCGTAAGCGATTAATTAGTGCAAAAAATACCAAAGCAACCACCCATTTTGGTATTTTGATTTGTGCCTACAATGAGCAAGATCACATTAAAGAAAAGTTACATAATTTGGGCGCCATGCTTTACAACACTGATATGTATGCGATTCATGTATACCTTGATGGTTGTACAGACAAAACATACGAAGAGGCGATGCTTGCCCAGGCTCATTTAGCAACACAACACGTTGAGTGCCATTTACACTTTAATAAGTATAATCGTGGCAAAGCACATGGTATTAACGAATTAATTAAGCTAACCAAAACGAATTACGATGTTTTATTGTTTACTGATGTAAGCGCGTTATTAAGTATTGATGTACTGACTAATATTGATGCTGATTTTAAAGATAAAAAAATTAATGTGATTACCGGGGTGTATGTTTTAGACGAGAAAGCCACACAAGCGCAAAAGCATTACTGGCACTATCAAAACAACGTTAAAAGTATGGAGTCATCTTTAGGGGCGGTGATTGGTGTGCCAGGTGCGATGTTTGCCATTCGTTCACAGTACACAGATTTACTGGATGAAAGTGCCATTAACGATGACTTTATTTTATCAATGAACGCATTAAAAAATGGCGGTAAAGCAATTGTAGATAAAAACATTAATATTGTTGAAAGAGAGTGTGATGAACAAAGTCACGACTATGCAAGACGCGTAAGGTTAGGCGCAGGTAATTGGCAGCAAATAAAGGTGCTGTTAACGCTTTTTAACCCTAAGTTGGGCTGGGTGAGTTTTAACTTTATTTCGCACAAAGTACTACGCGGTATTATGCCGTTGTTGCTGGCTTTAATTTATGTTTTGCTTTTTTCAATGGCGCTGTTTTCAAATGTTATGCTGGCAAAGTTAGGTTGTGGGGCTATTGCGTTATTTCATGGTATTGAACTGACTAAAAGGGTTTTTAATATCACGGCTACAATACCTGTTGTAGATAAGGTTAACTATATTCTTAATGCCTACTTTTTAGCGTTATGGGGCATTATTAAATATGAAAAAGGCGATTACAAAAGCCACTGGCAGCGGGTGCATACAGGCAATAGCGAACAAAATGGTGCCATTAAGTGTGTTAAACGCGGTATTGATATAATTGGCTCCGCTTTAGGTTTAATTGTGTTGTCGCCTGTTATGTTAATAGTTGCACTAACAATAAAACTAACTTCACGCGGGCCTGTGTTATTTAATCAGCTAAGAGTGGGTGAGAGCAGTGACAGCTTTGTTGCATTGTTTAATGTGCTTAAATTTCGTTCTATGGTTGTCGATGCTGAAGTAAAAAGCGGTGCAGTATGGGCATCTAAGGACGATCCTAGAATAACGCCAGTGGGTAGGTTTATTCGTAAAACACGGCTAGATGAATTACCGCAGCTGTGGAATGTGTTAGTAGGGGATATGTCACTGATTGGGCCGCGCCCAGAACGCCCCGTATTTTATTCAAAACTAGAAAAAGATATTCCTTATTTTTCACAACGCACTTATGGCATAAAACCCGGCATTTCAGGGCTTGCACAAGTAATGAATGGTTACGATGAAAGCATTGATGATGCAAGAAACAAAATAGGCTGGGATTATGCCTATATGCTAAGTACGTCATCACCTCGTAGCTGGTGTTACATGGAATTGACCATACTATTTAAAACCCTTGTTGTTATTTTTACTGGTAAAGGCCAGTAATCATGCATTGCATAATGCAATAGGATGTTTCAGTCTTAATTGCATTATGCTCTAACTTCCCTTTCAACTATATACTTCCCATTAAAACCTATTAATTATCAGTGATTTAAAGTTGGTTCATTTCTTGTATTAGTAATAGAGAACTTTACTGATTAATAGGTAACTACCATGACTAATTTAGCCAATTCACAAGAACAAACCGTAATTTCGCTTCCTGCTGATTTTTCAGGCTTTACTGTTGACGGATTTAAAGATGAATTTGAAGGGTTGGTGGGAACAGACACTAATTTTATTATTTTAGACTTTTCAAAAACAGAGTTTATAGATTCGTCTGGTATTGGCGCAATTGTGTTTTTATACAAACGAATTGAAAAGAAAAACCATCAACTTTCTTTACTTAATGTGACGGGTCAGCCTTTCAAGTTAATGAACTTGTTAAGAGTAGATAAAACAATTCCATTTATTGATTCAATCTAACAGTTTAAGGAGAGGGATATGAAAGCACACATTTTTATTATCATTACTTTATTTTTAAGTGGGTGTGCTTCTTGGCCTGATGAAGGACAAGGAGGTTGGGCAGAAAAGTACCAAAACTACCCGTTAGATGATGAGCAAAAAGATTTAAATTACACACAGCCCGAAGAGGTGGTTCGCAGTGAATTTGAGCATTTAGTGCTAAAGCTTGAGCTGTTAAAGTCTCAAGACATTAAAGCCTGTATGCCAGCACAATTGTTAAAGGCACAAATATACGAAAACCGTATTCGCAGACTTATTGCAGCTCAAATGTGGGAAGATGCAGAGCACGACTTACTTATTCATTATCATGGGCTTAACCAGTTAACGCAGCATTTTGATACTGTACAGCAGTTAACTCAATGTGCGGTGGTTAAAGAAGATAAACCTGCTTTATTTAGCGTTAAAAAGCAAATTACCGATTTACTCAATAGTGATAATCAATTTGCGTTCAAGGCGTTTGAGATCACACCTAAATACGCAGTCAGGCTTGCTCAAGCAGCTGATTTAGTTAAAGAGCTTGAAAGCATTTCTATATTGCTCGTAGGTCATACCGACTCGATGGGAGAAATGGCCAGCAATTATGAACTTGCTTTAAAACGCGCTGAAACGGTTAAGCATTGGTTAGTGGTTTATGGTGTGCCAGTGCAAAGTATTACAACGCTTACTCAGGGCAGCTTAAAACCTTACAGCGATGAGCCACAAACCGACTCAGTGCGTCATTCAGACCGCCGCGTAGAGGCCATAGTACTTGACGCCAACACCAATAATTTACAGGACAATAAAGCTAAATCGTTAGTGAGTTGGACCAAAATTATTAAAAGTAAGCAGGAGTAAGTTATGAGATATTTACTAACAATCGCATTATTACTTTTTTCGTTTCATGCTTTCTCAGCGACTAACGCTGATGACGATACGGTGCAGGTAGGCAATAAATTATTTTTGTATATTCCTGGTGAAGTCGATTTTGATAAAACCTTTGAAGTTGACAACAAAGGGCAAATTAATTTGCCCGAGGTTGGGCAATTTGTTGTAGCTAACAAAACGATATCACAAGTTGAGCTAGAGCTTACTCCAGTGTTAGGTGGCTTATTTGTAGCAATGGATGACTTTTATGTAGAGATACGTAGCAGAGATATTTTTATTAATGTTATGGGCTACGTTAATACGCCATCGCAAGTGAGCATTCCTGCAAATGGTAATATTCAAATGGTGATTTCGAAAGCAGACGGTTTAAGGCCAGGGGCTCAGCTAGATAGATTGCAAATAAGACGTGGCGAAGAAATTATTGAGTTTGATTACAAAGCGTACCTAGATTCGGGCAATATTAGCTTATTACCTGCGCTTAAAAGCCAAGATACCGTATTTGTGCCCGTTTCACCGTTACTGGGTAATGTACAAATAGACTTTGATGCCCAAACACTCAGTGCAACTGGAGATGCCAACGACGGTAATGCAGTGACTATTTTAGGCGAAGTACATAACCCGGGAAGTTTTTCATACAAAGAAGAAATGACTATTTTAGATGCGCTTATGCGCGCTGAAGGGGTTACGCGTTATGCCGATGTTACTAAAATTAGGGTGATTGTAGATAAATCGCCGGTTATTTTTGATTTAAAAGCGTATTTAGATAAACCATCAGGTAGCACTATGCAGTTATTGCAGCCGGGTTCGACAGTCTATGTGCCTATTATGGTTGATGATGTAAACACGACTTCTCGTACCGTTTATATTATGGGTGAGGTTCAAAAACCAGGTGCTTATGAAGCGGCAGACAGTACCAACTTTTTGGATATTTTAGCGAATGCTGGTGGCCCAACTCGATTTGCTGAAACCCGCCATATAAAAATATTAACACCAGAAGGGGAAAGCATTTTATTTGATTTACAAGGCTACAGTGAAGGCACAGTCACCTCAAAAGTACCTGACTTAAACCCAGGTGATGTTATTTTTGTTCCAGAAAAAACAGACGTCAATGAAAAAAGCTGGCTTAAAATTCCGACCAAACGCGCCATTAAAATAATTGGTGCTATTACTTCTCCGGGCAGGTATGAATGGAGTGATGAAATGGACTTTACCGATTTATTAGCACACGCTGGCGGACCTACCAAAGGCGCTAATATCAACGATATAAAAATACTTAGAAACGGTGATGTAACCCAGCGTTTCGACCTTGAAAAATACACCATAACAGACGGTGAAACACCATTGCCAAACCTTGTGGCCGGAGACACTGTCATTGTAGAGGAACTCCCCGTTGACCCTGCTGATAATAAATCGCAGTGGATACGCCAAGAGTCAAGCAAGTCTATTTATATTATGGGGCAGGTTGGTTCACCTGGGCGCTATTCGTTCAATGAAAACATGCATTTTATCGATATTTTAGCGGCTGCTGATGGCCCAACAGGGACTGCAGATATTCGTAATATTAGAGTAACTCACAGAAACGGTAATAGAAAAGTGAGTAAGTTAGATTTAGCGATGTACTTTGAAACCGGTGACGAAACATTATTTCCTAATGTATTACCAGGAGACACTATTTTTGTTCCAGAAAAAAATAAAGACTGGCTACGCACACCTAAAGAACGCGTAGTACGCATTATGGGAGCGGTGCAAAAGCCTGGTAGATATAACTTTGACGACACAATGAGTATTTTAGATGTATTAGCTGAGGCCGGCGGCCCTTCAAACTCTGCACTCATTGATAAAATAGTTGTGGTTAATCATTCTTGTTGTAAAGAGCAATCAAGAGTGTTTGATTTAGAAGCCTTTATTAAATCGCCAAACTCAGCAAATATTCCAGTACTTAGAGCAGGGGATACCTTATATGTTCCTGATAAAGGGCAAGATTTATTAAGCCAGTTTAAAGAAAATTTCCTGGATGTAATTACCATACTTGCGCTAGTGGTGGGCTTATGAAATTAATACCAAGTCAATATCATGAGTTAGAAGTGATATGTAATACCATGATTGATAACGATGCGCGATGCGTAACGTTTATATCTTTATGTGGGTCTGAGGGGGCGTCTACCGCATGTGTGAGTGTTGCAAAACGCTTACAAAGCCAAAATAAGTCGGTGCTTATCATTGATTTAAACCCAATTAATACATTTAACTCAGACGATAAGTTACCCGATACGTGCAGCCCGTGGCGCTTTGATGATATTTCGTGCCAATTAGGTGTTACAAATTACCAAGAGGTAAATTTGCTTACAATTAAACATTTAACAGCCATTGAGCCAGCTAAAAACAAGCATGTGTTAAATGACGCGATTGCTCGCTTAAAACAAGAGTATGACTATATTTTAATAGATATGTCGCCGGCATTAAAACTAAACAGAAACAATGTACCGCTTCATTCACTCAGTTTGTGCAGTGAATTAACCTTTGTAGCCGTGGCACTTGGTGTAAATGACGAGGAGTCATTATGCAAAGGTATAAAAGAGCTAAAGCAAGCCGGTCATAGCAATATTAAATTACTAATAAGCCAACATAACTTTGCTCCACTGGGGGAGCGTATTATTAGTGTTTTAAATAAGCATAAAAACAAATGGCCTAAATTATGTAACAACCTTAAGTCGAAAATTAATAAACAAAGGTGGTTGTTCGAACACCATTGAGGGCAATATGGATATTTTATTTGAAAGACGTTTTGAATTGCTTTGGCCAACGCTTAGCGAGATCAGATTGGTTCTTAAACATGTTTTAAGAGCACTTAACGTAAAAAAAGATGAAGTAGATGCTGCGGGTTTAGTTGCAACTGAATATTTAACTAATTTGATAAGGCACAACGAGGGATCAGAACAGCATATTTTCTTGCGCATAAGCCAAGCGCATAACGATGGTTATACACTCACATTTATTGATGAGCTTACGCCTTACAATTTATTTGAAAAAAATAACTCTCAGTGGAAACTAGGCTCAGGTACTCTGGTTGAAGGTGGTATGGGAGTTGAACTGATTCGCCACTACTTCAAAGAGGCAGAGTACGTATCAGATAAAGGTAAAAACTATTTTACTTTCCCACTAGAGCACATAGATAAACGACCCACAGTTATATACGTTGACGATGATGTTACCCAGCTCGCACTTATGAGCGCCTATTTAAAAGATCACTTTCAAGTTGTTCCTTGCGAAAGTATTGAAGCCGGCTGGCAAGCAATTTTAACTGCCGATGCACGAATATTGCTGCTTGACCACAAGCTAAAAAATGGAACGTGTGAGCCACTTTTAGAAAAGCTCAACCAGTCGAATTTAAAGTCACAGTTATCGGTTGTTATGCTAACAGGTGACGATAGCGAAGAAGTAATAAGTAAAATTAATCGGTTAGGTGTAGATGACTATTTAATTAAGCCAGTTAAAAAAAATAAATTGCTGCAGAGCATTGAACGAGTAACACACCGTTTTGCCTACTTATCGTATCAAACAACATTTGAATCTACGCCGTCTAAAATTCATTTACAAAATGATAAAAGCGCGCACCTTTTTGGGTCTATTAGCTTGGGAAACGGTGGTGACTTTTTTATGCCAATTAACGATGAGTGCAGTGCATTTGTGCTTGGCGATATGATGGGGCATGGTTTGCAAGCGCTTAAAGAAAGTTTTGCAATTAAAGGGTTTATAAGTGGTTTTTTGGCCACCGGTTTGCCTTATCAAAATATGTTAGCAGCACTTAATAACGCTTTGTATAAGCAGCAACTTTGTAAGTCTAGTTTAGTCACGCTTGTTATTTGTTTTATTGAAGACAATAAATTATTTTGGTTAAATGCCGGACACCCGCCGCCAGTTGTAATACTCAATAATGGCAAAGTACGCCAATTAACAGGCACAGGACCATTGTTAGGCCTGTCAAAAGAGCATAACTACACACTATACGAAGCAGGGCTTGACGATGTTGAACATATTTTGTTGTACACCGATGGCTGGACTGAAAATCGTTTCACCGATAAAGATGAGATAGGTGAACTAACTAAAATTATTCCTCAAGATTGTAAAACGTCTGAAGAGTTTGCACATTGCTTGTGGAAAAACTCACAAGTTACCCTTTCTAAAGAAATTGACGACGCCTCATTAATTATAATTAACTGAGTTTGCATTACTTGACGCTTTATAGCTATATTAAAGGCATATATTCTATCTGTTTGAATTTATGGCAACTTGCCAACTGAGACGACTTTATGCCACCTACAGTTCTAATCGTTGAAGATACGCAGTCTTTAGCAATGATGTACCAATCCTACTTATTACCAACGGGTGTTAATACACTTGTGGCAAGTGATGGCCAAACGGCCATGGATATAATTAATAAGGTTCACCCCGATTTAATTGTACTTGATGTTATGCTGCCTGATATGAATGGGCTTGATATTTTAGCGACATTAGAACCCGATAACTCGCCTCAAGTTGTTGTATTAACTGGTCATGCAACAAAAGAAATGGCTATTCAGGCAATAAAACTAGGCGCGAGTGACTTTTTAGAAAAGCCAATAGAAGCAGACCGCTTTAGAATAACGGTTAACAACGCGCTTAAAATTAAAAATTTAAAGCAAACCGTTACTCAATACAAAAACAAATACGAAAACGGGAAGTACTTTGATTTGATTGGCAGCTCAAAGCAAATGCAGTCTGTTTATCAAATAATAAGTTCGGCGTCTGCCAGTAAGGCCACTGTTTTTATAACAGGTGAAAGTGGCACGGGCAAAGAATTGTGCGCACGAGCTGTTCATCAAGCGTCTAATAGAGCGAATAAGCCCTTTGTCGCCTTAAATTGTGCAGCAATACCAAAGGATTTAATTGAAAGTGAAATTTTTGGGCATTTAAAAGGGGCGTTTACTGGCGCCATTGCTAATAGAGTCGGTGCTGCAGGGCAGGCTAACGGCGGGACGCTGTTTTTAGATGAATTGTGTGAGATGGACATTAATTTGCAAAGTAAACTTCTGCGATTTATTCAAACAGGGAGCTACCAGCAAGTGGGTAGTGAAAAAGAAGTAAAAGTTGATGTTAGATTTGTTTGTGCAACTAATAAAGACCCGCTTATTGAAGTTGAAAACGGCCGTTTTAGAGAAGATTTATATTACCGACTCCATGTTATTCCTATCGAGCTGCCACCTCTGAGAGCGCGTGGAACAGATATTATTGAAATTGCCGAAGCCTTATTTGTAAAATTAGCTTTAGAAGAAAATCATCCTTATAAAAGTATTTCAGAAGGCGTAAAACAGTTGCTTATGCAGTACAGTTGGCCAGGCAATGTAAGGCAGCTCGAAAATGTGATCCGTAATGTATTGGTACTTCATCCTGAACAATATATTGATACCGATATGATCCCCGCATTACCGGTCAGTACAAAAACGCAGACGCAACACACGCCAATTATCAGCGAGCAGCCAGTAAGTACTGAAACACCCGCCTTTGATATGGCAACATCACAAAGCGAAGTTAAACCCCTATGGCTTGCAGAAAAGAATACATTGAGCACGTTATAAAAATATGCGTGTCGAATGTGCCTAAGGCTGCATCACTGCTCGATGTCAGCCCATCGACACTGTACAGAAAAATTAAAAGCTGGGAAGAGCTCGAGTAACTTTATGTACCTGTGTAAGCTTTTTGCAAGAGCAATAATTGTTGTTTTCCCGAAAATCGCTCCTCAAGGATGTTATACGCGTTATTGATAATTCTTTTAGTCTGTTCTTCAGGAAGTAAAAGCAGCTTTTCGACCTGATATTGGCAGTGCTGTGCATTTGCCTCCAACATTAAAAAACCTGTTTCATCGTGTTTGATAATACTAGGAATTGCACCAACAGCACTGCTAATTATAAACTTTTGCTCAGAAATAGCCTCAAGCAATGCCATTGGAAGTCCTTCTTCCCTAGAGCAAATGAGCAACACATCAATTTTGCTCCATATATCATTACGTTCAACAAGGCCATGATACTGAAGATTGTGTAAATTCGGGACTTCACCTTTTAATGGGCCATCTCCAAAAATATGAAACTTAATGTCTAAATCTTGCTGCATGTTTTCAGCTAATCTACAAAATATATCCGGTCCTTTTTCAAAAGATAGTCGCCCCACAAAACCAATATTTAAGGTTTTATTATCACACCGATTAAAGTGACTGTTAGAAGAGTTTATTGCGATGAAGTTTTCGAGCAAAGTGGCGTTTTTTAATGATGCTTTTATTTGCTCTGATACGGCAAAATTGGTCGATAATGGAGAAAGTAATTTATCTAGCTTATTGTAAATTTTTAACTTACCGGTACCCGCTTCGCCAGCATGATAGGTACTAATACAGCGATGCTTTGTTACTTTACATGCTAAACGGCCAAATATTCCTGCTTTGTAGCCGTGGGTGTGAACAACCGTTTTTGAGTCAAACGTTTTTAACTTTTTAAGTAAGCTGCTTAAGTTTCCTTTTAAAAATTCATACCTTATATTTTCTTTATTAAGCAGAGCATAAAATGCTTGATTTTTATGATCCTCATAAAACATAATGTTATTGCTAATGCGGTTTTGAGTAAGAAGCTTTGAAAGTTCAACGAGGTGTGTTTCTATACCACCGAGCATCGAAGAGTCGACAAATAAAACAACGTTGTAATCCATAACTGACCCCAAAAGATATATATGATTAATTACCCAACAATTGAACAGCTCAAAAGTGATGTAGGCAACGAGTTAGCAGTAGAGCTGCTAAAAACGTTTATAAACGAATCTAAAAAAACAATTGATATTTTGATCAATACACAAAACCTCAGTGAAATTGAAATTAGCGCGCATAGTCTTAAAAGCAGCGCGTACAGTTTTGGCGCTTCGGGTCTTGGAGACACGTGTACTTCAATCGAGTCCATTGTAAAAATTGAGCATAGCGCTGAGGATCTCAACAGTTTGTTAAAAATAGCTGATGAGCAAAGCGCAGAGACGTTTAAACAGCTAGAATCCATTATCCAAAATATTTAAAAATGATTACTCAATTGAATGGGCATTTTTAGTAATCCAGAAAACACATTGTTTAGCTCATCTATGTCATGCAAATGAGCCCTGTTCTTAATGATGTTTTTGCTGCCCTGTAATATTTCTTCAATTGCAGAAGGCGGAATGCTCAAGTCGTACAACTTAAATCCTAGTTGCTCTGCAAGCCAATCCACACCAGCGGTTTGGGTGTTTTTCATTACGCTTTTTTCTTCTTTTGAGTTTTCAATAAAAATACGACACGCCGATGTTTTTTGAATAGCTGCCGCTATATCATTAACTAAAAATGCGGGTAAAATACTTGTGATAATGCTGCCTGGGCCAATAATAATTAAGTCGGCTTCTAAAATGGCGTTTACACAGCCCGGACCTGCAGGAACATTTTTTGATAGTGATACACTTTTAGGTAAAGAAGTCAGTGAATCAATTTCACATTCGCCCATTACTTTTTCATTGTTATTCAATTCAGCAACAAGGTCAGTGGGTACTTCTGTCATGGGTAAAACGGTTTCTGTATTGCCAAGCATAATATTAAAATGCGCAATGGCTTTGGTTGCAGATCCGGTCAGCTCGATTAAACCAAGTAGTGTTAAATTACCTAAACAATGATCAGCAAGTTGCCCTTGTGTAAATCTATGTTCGTAAATTGCTTTGAACGTAGATTTTTTACCTGCAAGCTGCAAGCAGCAACGGCGTATATCTCCAAGCGCAATGGTTTCTTGTGAAGCTCTAATTTTACCTGTGCTACCACCATTGTCTGTGGTTGCGACAATAGCGGTTATATTACTACTCATTGGCTTAATTGCGCTTAAAACCTGAGCTAATCCGTGTCCGCCACCAATACAAACTATTTTCATTTTTGAGCCTTTGTATTTTTATTTATTTCACATGTAAGCTGCATTTATTATTCCAAAAGTTTTATAACAATTAACATGATGATTTATATTGTTTTTTAATCTATATTTAATTGAGCAAGGCCCGTTTAAAATTTCCCTTTTGCAAAACGCGATGCATATTGATGAGGAAAATGAGTGTGAATAAAACAGAACATCTGTGTGTATCTGAATTACAAAAACATTTAATAGATTTAGCTAATTGTGAGTACGGCGCTGATTTGTTGAATCTGTTGAGGTCGGTATTTGAGTCAAGGCTTAAATATACTGACTGTATAATCATCAATAGGTACAAATATAGGTATTACGAGACAATAGCGACCACTAATGACCAGTTTAGTAATAAAATGTGGTCTGAGTGTTCTTTGTTTACACAAACAGCTGAGCATGGTTATGTTATATGCCAATACCCTCAACAAATTGAAGAGCTCGAATTTTCGATTTTATATTCAATTCAAACATTAAAACTAAAAAATTCTTTATTGTTTAGTGTGAACACACAATTTGATAAAGGCATATTTATTTTTACAAATGTAGATGCACAGCAGTGCGAACAACTTGTTAATTCAGACACAATAAAAATATTGTTGCAGCAGGCGTTTTTTACGTTAATAAGTCAAATTAAGTTAGCTAAACAAACGGACAAAGCTTTATCGCTTATACATAAATTTACGACACTCTCTAGCCTATTTAAAGAGTATGGGTCAGAGTGGTTTTGGCGATTAAACCCGCTAATGGTATTTGAAAGTATTAATAATATTGAAACTATAGGGAATGTGTACGATCAGCTTTTTATTGGTCATAAAATTGAACACATCATTACAGATAATGAAAAGCAAAATACAGAAAAATGGCAGCAATTTAACCAGCTAATTGATGACCGTAACGATTTTCATAATTTTGAATTTGAGATTGAAGCCGATAAAAATTTTTGGGTCATATTAAGCGGTAAACCTCTTTATAATAAGTTAGGACACTTTTTGGGTTACATGGGGCTTGCAAAAAATATTACTATTTCTAAACAGCGCGAGTTTGAACTTCAGGCACAAACCTTAAAAGCACAAGAAGCAAGCCAAACAAAATCTAAATTTTTGAGTGTGATGTCTCATGAAATTAGAACACCTATTCATGCCGTTATGGGTATGATTGAGTTACTACTTGATACAGAGCTTAGCCCCGAGCAACAGCAACTTGTTAATTATGCTAACTCTAGCACTGAGATCTTATACGGTCTAATAACTGATGTGCTCGATTTTTCAAAAATCGAATCAGGCACGGTTTCATGTCTAAAAAAACCATTTGATATAAAGCTACTAACTGAAAATATAGTAGGGCAGTTTAATATTATTGAAAAGTCAGATGATATTCTTTTTACAACGCACATCGATGAAAGCATCCCACAATACGTTGTTGGAGATCAGTACCGATTAGGACAAGTATTATTTAACATAATGAGTAACGCGTTTAAGTACACAACACATGGTCAAATAAATTTAAATGTAGTTTTACAAAATAAGCAGCTCGTTTTTGAAGTGAAAGACTCGGGTATTGGTATAGCTAAAAAGCATTTAGATTTAATTTTTAAGCCATTTAGCCAAGTGAATGACAGCATAAACCGCAAAAGTGAAGGGGTTGGTTTAGGGTTAAGTATTTCAAAAAATTTATTGGGCATAATGGGAGGAGAAATAACAGTAGATACCCAGCTTGGCTTAGGTAGTACGTTTACTATTTCTATTCCATTTGAAGAGGCCCACACAAGCGATATTGTTGATAATGTAATTTATACACAATCGGCACTGGCTATTTTAGTCGCTGAGGATAACAAAACAAATCAAGTCCTTATTAAGGCGTATTTAGAAAAGCTAAACCATAAAGTTACGCTTGCTAATCATGGGCGTGAAGCGATTGACTTATTTTCGCGTAAAAAGTTTGATTTAGTATTAATGGATATCATGATGCCTGAAATGGATGGTTTAACAGCAGCAGAATATATAAGAGATGAATTAGTCAGCGATGTACCAATTTACGCATTAACCGCTAATGCAGAAAAAGATAATAAAGCATCCTGTTTTAAGGTGGGAATGAATAAGGTGCTGACTAAACCAATTAAATTTCAAGAACTCGAAGCTGCTTTAAAAGGGGTATTTCCACGTTGAAATAACGTAATTAGTGTGTAGACACTATAAAAAATAGAACTTAGGATAAGTTGAATTTTATAGTTTAAGATGATTTGTATTTTTAGCTTTAGCCCAACCCACTATTTAATTATTAACTTGCTGTTTGCTAATAAATTTATAAGGAATATTATGTTTTTTGCCTTTTTCAGAGTTTTTATTTCAGCCCTTGTTATACCAGTTATACTCATCTTAACTGCAACCAAAAGCTATGGGGTAGGATTTGAAACGTTGCCTAAAAAACAATTTAATGTCCTTTTATTCACAAAAAACGAAGGGTGGCATCATAAGTCTAAAACTAACGCCGTTAAAGCAATTGAAGGTTTAGCTAACAAACATCATTTTAATTTAGTTTGGCACGAAGAAAGTCATTATTTTAATGACAAATATTTAGCTAATGTTGATGTCGTGATCTTTTTACTAACCAAGGGAGATATTTTAAACACTCAAGAGCAAAAAGCATTTGAGCGATTTATAAAATCTGGAAAGGGGTTTGTTGGAGTTCATAGTGCGTCTGATACTGAGTACGATTGGCCGTGGTATCAAAGGTTAGTAGGGCGCTCTTTTAGTATTCACCCAGTTATTCAAACTGCAGTTTTAAGTAAAGTGGCCAATACTAGCTTTATTGGTTTAAATCATATGCCACAGCAAATGTTATGGACTGACGAATGGTACGAATTTGGTCCAGAACTGAGTAAATTAAACTATTTACTAACGGTAGATGAGCAAAGTTATAATCCACATGTTGACTGGGGCAATAATAAAATAGGTAAAGGTATGGGGGCGTTTCATCCAATTTCGTGGCACCAAAACTATGACGGTGGCCGTTCATTTTATACGGCTCTTGGGCATACAAGCGCGGTTTATAACAGTGAGTTTTTGACCGAACATATTTTTGGTGGCATATACTGGGCTGCAACTGGGAAAGGCTTAAATAAGAAGTAATTATCTCACGTTTGAAAGTTTGATGAGCTTCTTTGGCTGTTTATCCTTACAGCAGTTTGATTATTGCTTTAGTTTGGTGAAGTTTAATGTGTATGCGGTTTTTATTTATTAGCTTATAAACATTAAACGATGATTTATGCTCTCACTCAATGCTTTGCTGCCGCCTGATAACGTACATATCTGTTCATGGGCTATTTTCAGTATTTTATAACCAAAGCTCCTTGTTCAAATCTAAAGTAATCTATAGCAAAAAACCTCAACGTTACTGTGTGTATCTTGGTGATTTTGCAATTGTGCATTTATAATAACGTAATTTTTTAGATTATATGAACAACCAAAATTTAATTTTTATCAACAGGTTAGGGTTTTTGGCAGCTGAAAAGCGCCCGTCTCAATAACTATTGTGAACATTTCTGATCTGTGTGATTGGTTCTTAATAAAGTTTGCCTCGGTTTTAAAACCGAGGCTATGTCATTATAGGTAACGGTTAACAATATTCTCAAGCAGTTCTTGGCGTCCTGATACCTGCTCTGGGTTGATATTTTGTTGATGCACTAAGGCTGAAAGGCTCTCAAGTGATTGCTCACCATTTAGAATGCTTTGACCTAGCTCTTCTTTCCAGCCAGCGTAACGTTTTTCAACAAAGTCAGACAGCTCGCCACCTTCAATCATTGCTGCTGCATTGAGTAATGCTTTAGCCATTGTATCCATACCGCCAATGTGACCAATGAATAAGTCATCGCGTTCACACGATTGACGACGAAGCTTAGTATCAAAGTTAAAGCCACCTGTTGTAAAACCGCCGTTTTTTAAAATTTCATACATGATGAGTGTGCACTCGGCTACATCGTTAGGGAATTGGTCTGTATCCCATCCGTTTTGCATGTCGCCACGGTTAGCATCAATACTACCCATAATGCCTTCTGCACAAGCAACCGCAATTTCGTGATGAAAGCTATGACCCGCAAGTGTTGCGTGGTTCGCTTCAATGTTTACTTTAATTTCGTTTTGTAAGCCATGCTTATGTAAAAAGCCTGCCACTGTTGCTGTATCGTAATCGTACTGGTGTTTAGTTGGCTCTTGTGGTTTTGGCTCAATTAATAATGTGCCTTTAAAGCCAATTTTTTTCTTATGCTCTACCACCATTTTTAAAAAGCGTGCGTACTGTTCGCTTTCTTGTGCAAGGTCTGTATTTAGTAGTGTATCGTAACCTTCACGGCCACCCCAAAGTACGTAGTTTTCACCGCCTAAACGATGTGTAATTTCCATTGCATGCTTAACTTGCGCTGCTGCATATGCATACGTATTAGGATTAGGGTTTGTTGCACCCCCTGCACAAAAACGTTTGTTTGAGAATAAGTTAGCAGTACCCCAAAGTAATTTTACACCTGTACGCTGCATTTCTTTTTCGATAATGTTTGCTATGTGCGTTACGTTATCGTGACTTTCTTGAAGTGTTTTACCTTCAGGGGCAATATCAACATCATGAAAACAAAAGTAAGGAACGCCTAGCTTTTCGAAAAACTCAAAAGCTACTTTTACTTTTTGTTCCGCAAGTTCTAATTGGTTGCCGACAGGTTGGATCCAAGGACGGTCGAATGTACCTTCACCAAAAATATCAAACCCTGTAGAACAAAAGTTATGCCAGTAACACGCTGCAAAACGAAGGTGCTCTTTCATTGTTTTACCAAGAACGACTTTATTTTCGTCGTAGTAACGAAATGCAAATGGGTTTTTAGAGTTTTCACCCTCAAATTTAATTTTTTCTACGTTTTTAAAAAATTGCTCATTCATGATGTGCTCCATTAATTTTATAATCGTGTATTAAAAGTGTTTTTTAGACTCTGGTAAAGTGCTTTGTATGCGGTGTATTGCTGTGCGTAAAAGTCTTGCATGATTGGGTCTGGCTCAATGGTTTGCGTTACTTTGCCGTTAACACACACTTGTTGTGCAGAGAGTTGTGTTACTGCTATTCGGGCAAGTCTTGCAGCGCCAAATGCGGGACCAACTTCTGAGCCTTCTCGGTAAATTAGGGGACGATTAAGTACACTTGCGATGATTTTTCCCCATAGCGGGCTTTTAGCGCCACCACCAATGACGGTTACATCGTCAATTTGCGCACCAGCATCAAGCAGTACTTGTTGTCCATCGGCAAAGGCAAAAGCAACGCCCTCCAGTACTGCACGGCCAAGGGCAGCTGCATCGGTATCACTGTCTAAACCAAAAAACACGCCTTTGGCATCGGGGTTATTATGCGGTGTACGTTCGCCAGTTAAATAGGGTAAAAATATCACTGAACTTGGTTTGCTAAAGTCGCATTTACTCACTTGTTCAAGAAGTGCGCCTTCGTTTTCAAAACCGGTTAATTGAGTAACCCAGTTTAAACAGCTTGCTGCGCTTAACACCACTGACATTTGGTGCCAGGTGTTTTCAATACAATGACAAAAAGTATGTACTGCACCTTCAGGGTTAGGCAGGTATTTTTCGTTAGCAACAAAGTAAACGCCCGACGTGCCTAACGATAAAAATGCTTGTTTAGGTTTTACTACGCCAACACCGGCAGCGCCTGCGGCATTATCGCCACCCCCTGCAACAACGGGGACTTGCTCCATTCCCCATTTAGTAGCAACTTGGGCTGTTAATTTGCCTGTAATTTGTGTGCCCTCATATAGGGTAGGCATGTGTTGCTCTGTTAAGTCGCAAGCACTAAGCATTTTTTGAGACCAGGCTCTTTTTTCTACGTCTAGCCACAGTGTGCCTGCTGAGTCAGACATGTCTGATGACAAAATCACCGGTCATTAAAAAGCGTAGGTAGTCTTTTGGTAATAATACTTTGGCTACTTTTGCAAAGTCTTCTGGCTCAAACTCTTTTAGCCATACCAATTTAGGGGCAGTAAAACCCGGCATGGCTATGTTGCCGGTAATATTACGAGAATTAGGTTCGCGTTTCTCAAGCTTCACACATTGCGCTGCGCTGCGCCCGTCGTTCCATAAAATGGCGGGGCGAATAATATTATTGTTTTTATCAAGCAGCGTAGCGCCATGCATTTGCCCAGAAAGGCCTACTGCCTTTACTGACTTTAGTAATGCAGAGTGAGTATTTTTAAGCTCCTCGATTGCACTACATGTTGCAAGCCACCAATCTGTAGGGTTTTGCTCAGAAAAAAGTGGTGCAGGGCGTGAAACGCTCAAAGATCGACTCGCTTGAGCAAGCAATTGATCTTGCTCGTCTAAAATAATTACTTTTACACCTGAAGTGCCTAAATCGATACCAAGGAACATAATTGATGTACTTAAATGTTGTTTTAGTGTTAGCGCTAACATAATTGATTTAATATTGTTAAGTCAAGCTAGTTTTCAAAGAATGCTTTATAATTAACATTTAAGTTTGTTACATAGTTAGTGATGAATTTCAGAAGTCAAAAAATAAATTAAGGGAATAAATTTTAAATTATTGGCGAAAGACAATCTAAATTCATTATATTTTCAAGGGCTAGAGCAAAAGGCCATTAATTTATTCAAAATTAAATGTAATATGCTGTTCGGGTTTATTTTTAAGTGTGTTAATGAAAAGGTATTGGTTGTATTTTTACTGACTTTGTTGGCGCTAACATCTGATATTATTTTGATTCTGTATTAATAGTAATTATCTAAAACACAATGCAAACAATATTAGACTTCGCCATTATGTATAATAAAAAATTAAAGTTAATTATAATAACCGATTGATTGTGAGTAGGTAATAAGAAATGGCCGACCTTAAAAGAGCAAGAATACAAGATGTAGCCGAGCAGGCTGGTGTATCAATGATGACAGTTTCGCGCGTGCTCAACCAAGACAAAAAAGTAAGCGACAAAACCCGCGAAAAAGTAATGGCGGTTGTTGAGCAGTTAAATTACAGGCCAAATGTGTCGGCTAGGCGCCTTGCTAGCACTAAGTCATTCTTTTTAGGACTTTTGTACGATAACCCAAGTGACTCTTACATAAGCCAGTTTTTATTGGCTGCGCTTAAAAAATGCCGCGCATTGGGCTACCACCTTGTTGTTGACGAAGCACATAGCGATATTGACAAAACAATTGAATCGGTAAAGCAACTTATTGATGTTACACAGGTTGATGGCATGATTTTACTGCCTCCTATGTGCGACAACGAACAGGTTTTAGATGTGCTTACTAAAGCACAAGTACCATTTGTAAGAATAACGCCAGATACAAAATTAAATCGATCACCTTATATTTGCATGGACGATTACCAAGCAGCGTTTGATGTTACAGAGCATTTAATAAATCAAGGGCATAGCAAAATTGCACATATTATTGGCGACACTAAACAAGGTGTAAGCCGTTTGCGTTACCAAGGTTATTTAGATGCACTGCGCTCTAATAAAATAATAACGCCTCCTGAGTATATAGAGCAGGGCAGTTTTACCTATCAATCGGGTATGGAAGCGGCAATGAATTTACTTTCGCTTGATGATAAACCTACAGCTATTTTTGCTGCAAACGATGATATGGCAGCCGCCGTGATCTCAATAGCTCAAAAACAAGGCATTAATATTCCAAGCGAACTGTCGGTTGTTGGTTTTGATGACACGCAACTTGCAACCATAGTGTGGCCAAATATTTCTACGGTAAAACAGCCCATTAATGAAATGGCTGAGCTTGCGATTACTTTACTTGCATCGGGTCAGTATAACGATTTAAGCAATGTAAAAAGCGTAGACTTAAGACATATTTTAGATTTTGAATTAATAGAAAGAGAATCAAGCTCAGCCAATAAAAACAACTAAACAAGCGATTATTTAGTGTTATGTTGGCGATTTAGAAAATTTGCTTAAAGTTAGTATTAATACTTCTTTATGAGGTTCAATCAAAAAGAAGGCAATGCGTCTAATCAATTAACAGAATAGACGCAAAGGGTTGTAGTCCTAAGTTAAATAATTCATGACGGTAAAATTATACGTTTTCTAATTTCGTTCCTTTGGTTTCAGTTACTAAATAAATAACAAAAAGTACTGATATAAAAGCAAAAAAAGCATAGAGCGAATACGCAAGTGCAAGCCCTCCGCCAGCTAGCATTATCGGAAAGGTCATGGTGACTAAAAAGTTAGCGAGCCATTGAGCAAGTCCTGCAACCCCTAAGCCTAATCCCCTTATGTTATTTGGAAATATCTCGCCGAGCATTACCCACATTACTGGACCCCATGAAAGATTAAAAAAGAATACATATAAGTTGGCCTGTACAAGTGCGGTAAAGCCCCAGTCGCCAAGTTGTAATTGTCCTTGAGGGTCTATAGTGCCGTTAGAAAATGCAACAACTAAACCAACAAGTGAGAAGGTCATGCCTATTGATCCAATTAGTAAAAATGGCTTTCTGCCTATTTTATCTATAAGCGATAAGGTAATGAAACAGGCTACCAAGCTGATTACGCCACTAATAATATTGATAAAAAGCGCATCTGATTCTGAAAAGCCAACTGCTTGCCAGAGTACTGCTCCGTAATAAAACACCACATTAATACCGACTAGTTGCTGTAGTATGGCAAGCCCAATTGAAATATAAACTACAGGTTTTAGACTAAAAGTACCTGCTTGAAATAAGTTAGTTATTTTTGTTTTTTCGCTGTTACCTAATGACTGCCTAATTTCTTCCCACATTGACTTGGCGTTTTTAGCACCAAATAACTGTGATAAAGTTTTTAAGCCTGCGTGTTGTTTGTTTTTCATTGCTAAAAAACGCGGGCTTTCTGGAATAAAAAGTAAAGTGACTAAGAACATAGTTGCAGGAACTAGCTCTATCCAAAACATCCATCGCCACGTATCAAAGCCAAACCAAAGTAAGTCGGTGGAGTTACCAGATATTTGTACTAATGAATAGTTACTTAAAAAAGAGAAAAATAGTCCTAGAATAATAGCAATTTGCTGAATAGAAGTAAGCGTGCCACGTAAACGTGCTGGGGCAATTTCGCTTATATAAGCAGGTGTTATTATAGAGGCTGCACCTACTGCTAACCCACCAATTAAGCGATAAATTATAAACTCTCCCGACGCCCCTGCAATGCCTGAACCCCATGCACTGATAATAAAAAGAACAGCGGTCGCAAGTAATACCTTTTTACGACCAAAATGGTCGGCACTCTTACCTGCTATTAATGCACCAATAGCACAGCCTAAAAGCATACTTGCGACATTAAATCCTGTTACTACATTGTCTGAGTTAAAAGCACCTATAAGCCCATCAACTGTGCCATTAATTACACCGCTATCAAAGCCAAATAAAAAACCACCAATCGCAGCTACGCAGGCAATAAAAAATATACGTAGCAAATTCTCATTTTCATTATTTGCTAATTTAATAGATACACCACTGAGTGTGGGATCTGTTGCTGTATTTTCCATTTTATATATCCTAAATTTTTATTATTTTTATAAAACAATGTTAGTCACTGTAAATTTATCTTTTGGTATTTTAATACCCTGTCCAGAGCCTACTGTTATAATTAAACGTCCTTTGTAGGCAACGGCAATGCCTTGCTCATTAATATAAGAGAGTTTATTTTTAGGAATAGTAAATTTAATATCGTTTTTCGATTCGTTTTTTAGGGTAATGTGTTTAAAGCCCACTAATTGCTTATTTGGTGTTTTTACCGGTGCATCAGGCATAGAGATATAAACTTGAACAACATCGTCAGCTGAAAAACTGCTTTGGTTGGCAATTGTTGTTGTTAGATTTAAGTCTCCTGAGTCTGCGTTTATTGAATAACGTGTGTTTTTGTATTTAAAATCAGCATAACTTAAGCCAAAACCAAACGGGTAAAGTACCTCACCTTCATAGTACTTATAGGTACGGTTTTTCATTGAATAATCTTTGAAGTCAGGTAGATCAGATACAGACTTGTAAAATGTAATGGGCAATTTACCTGATGGGCTATAGTCGCCGTAAAGTAGGTTTACTAGCGCACTTCCGGCCGCTTCACCTGGATAGAAACCTTGGATAATTGCGTCAATATTTTCGTTTTCCCAATTTAATGCCATTGCACTACCGCTCATATTTACAAGTACGATAGGTTTTCCTGTATGCTTTAGCTTTTTGAGCAAATTAAGTTGGCTTTTAGGTAAATTAATATTGGTGCGATCACCATGAGAGAACCCGTCTATTTGCAGTGGCATTTCTTCACCTTCAAGATTAGCACTAATGCCTCCTACAAATACAATTACATCCGCTTCATTAGCATTACTGAGTGCTTGTTGTGTAAGCCCTTGAGGGTTTTTCAACCAAGTAAGACTAGCCGTTGGATTAATAACGTTACTATGCCAATAGTGGTTAAATTTAGATTCAGCGTTTAGCTCGTAACTTTGATTTTTTTCAAGTGTTATAGCGCCATTTACGCTCTGGCCATTAAGTGTGAAATCAACGTTGTTTGATTTAAAATGATACTCAGCAGTTTCTTGGGGTTTAATGATTCCTGTCCATTTTACGGCAAATTCTTGTTCTATAGAGTTGTCAATAGGAGAGCGCTCCCAGCTAAAATCTAGGTTTTTTTCTATTTGACGCTTTACAGGTTGGCGGTCAAAATTACTTGAAGGATAGTATTGTGCAATTAATCCTGGTTGCATTTGATTATTATGATCTAGATGAAAAAATGCTTTGCTTCAATAGGCTGGTAATGTGTATAAACTTCACCGGTAATACTTGAGCCTGCAGTATACGTAAGGTTATTTTTGCCTAAACGTTGTTCAAGTGCTAGTTTAGGTGTTATTGGAACTATTGGCATGCCATTGTAGTTGCCTAACAAAATAGCTTCGTTATCAGCATTTGGACCTATAAGGGCTATTTTTTCATTTCCCTTTAATGGTAGTACTTGCTCATTTTTTAAAAGTACTAATGATTTTTGAGCTGCTTCTTGTGTTAAAGCTAAATGTTTATTAGAGCCTACAACATCTATAGAAGTGTCTGAATATGGTACATTTTCGGGGTTATCAAACATGCCAAGTTTAAAGCGGGCATACATCAACCGTTTTAAGGCTTTATCAACATCTTTTTCTTCTACTAAACCTTCTTTTACTGCTTGCGTTAAATAACTGTATGTATTGCCATGGTGGTCACCGCAATTTAAGTCAGTACCGGTTTTAAGCGCCATCGCCGCTGCTTTTGCCCCAGTATTTACGATGTTATGTGACTTTACATCGTAAAAATCTGCAATAGCACCACAGTCCGATACAATATAGCCATCAAAATTAAATTCATCCCTTAGTTTATTTTGAATAAGCTCGTCGTTTCCACAAGCCGGCGTGCCATTTACGCTATTGTAAGCACACATTACAGATGCAACTTTTGTTTGTGCAATGACATCTTTGAATGCAGGGAGGTAGGTTTCAGCTAAGTCTTTCTCGGATGCTGTATAGTCGTCGCTATGCCTTGAAACTTCTGGGCCACTATGTACTGCATAGTGCTTAAGTGTTGCAACTGATTTTAAATATTCAGCATTGTCGCCTTGCAAACCATTTATAAAATTAACTGCAATTCGCGTTGTTAAGTATGGATCTTCACCGTAAGTTTCTTGTCCGCGTCCCCATCGTGGATCTCTAAATATATTAATATTTGGCGACCAATAGGTAAGGCCTGTGTACATAGAACGGTTATTTTCTTCTAAAAAAGCATGATGTTTAGCTCTGCCTTCATCAGAAATTGCGGTACCAACTCTTAACATCAAGTCTTCATCAAATGTAGCAGCAAGACCAATTGCTTGCGGGAAAACTGTTGCTTTCCCCGCTCTTGCAACACCATGCAGCGCCTCGTTCCACCAATTGTATTCTGGCATGTTTAATCGCTCAATTGCTGGGGATTTATCAAATAGTTGAGCAACTTTCTCCTCTAATGTAAGCCTTGTTACTAAATCGTTTACGCGCTCATCAATAGAGGCTGATTTGTTTAAATACAGTGGAGGGGTCTGTGTTGATTGTTCATCTTTAGCGCAGCCTACTAATACAGCAAATGCTGTAAGTACAAAAAGACTTTTTATATTTTTATTAACCATTGTTATCAACTCTTTATTTGTGTGTGATAAAAATAAATTAACAAAGGAAATTATTAACGTCGTCTAAGTGTAAGTTAAATATGAATTTGAACGTATAGATACACGTATTAACGTAAATTTATACATCTCTTAAAGATAAAAATAGTTAATTTTGTTAATATATTGTTTATTTTAAGTTTTATTTTATAAGCTTTTGATTCTCATGGTTAATATATCAAGATGACAGTATTTAAACTCAGCGTCATGTTCAAATAAAAACTAATTTTGGCGTTCAAATAGATGTATTTGTGGTTAGTTAGGCGATTTTACCCGCTATTTATCTGATTCTAGCTTTGCATGATAACCACACACACTAAAAGGGTTGAAATTTAAAAAATACGATCAGTACTTTTTGAACTTCAATGAGGGAAATTAGAATGATAAAAAAACAGAACAGTACATTTAAGCTGTCCGTAATTGCATCTGCGATTATTGCAACGTCTTTATCCGGCAACCTATATGCAGCTCAAGAAGATGACAAAAAAAACAACAAGACGAAGATATTGAAGTAGTAATAGTTCAAGGAACACGTTCAAATTTAATCAATGCACAGAATATGAAACGTGAAGCTGAAACCGTTCTTGATGCTATATCTGCAAAAGATATTGGGTCTCTACCGGATAGAAGCGTCCTTGAGGCAATAACCCGTTTACCGGGTGTTTCTATTGAACGATTTGCTGCTGCAAACGATCCTGATCACTACGGCGTTGAGGGAAGCGGTGTTGTTGTTAGGGGATTAACGCACACACGAAGCGAGTTTAACGGTCGTGATACGTTTACTGCCGATTCAGGGCGAGGGTTAAGTTTCCAGGATGTTCCACCTGAATTAATGGGTTCTGTTGAGCTGTTTAAAAATCAGTCGGCAGATATTATAGAGGGCGGCATTGCAGGCACGGTGAATCTAGTGACGCGAAAACCTTTTGATGCAGAAGGGCGTGTAGTTGCTTTTACACTAGATGCTAGTTACAGCGAATTTGCAGACGAAACAACGCCGTCATTTTCTGGCTTATACAGCGATATATTTGATTTAGACTCTGGCAGGCTCGGCGTACTTGTCAATTACTCGAACTCAGAGTTAAAAGCTCAATCAGACGGTGCACAAATAGGCCGGTACGAGCCACAAAATGAACTGGTCAATGGGCAGGCAGTGTTTGTTCCGCGAACAACACGTTTAACCAGAAAAGAAGATGATAGAAAAAGGGAAGGTTTTGCCGGTGCGCTCCAGTTTGAAAACGAAAGCAGAACGTTACTAGCAACAGCTCAATTTATACGTTCTGATTCGTCATTAGCATGGACTGAGCATGCGATTGAAATGGCAGATGATGCTGTAATCAACGATTTAGTTGCTCTTGAAGGAACCGAATTTGAAGTAACAGAACAAGGTTTGTTTGAGTCAGGTTTTATCACATCTAACGCAGGTTGGCGCGGAAATGATGCAGAGCGTCAACCATCTGGCGAGTTTGGTGCTCAGCATGCCATGGTTACCCGCTTTAGAGATCAAGATAATTTAGTTGACGATTATGGCTTTAATCTCAAATATCGACCAAACGATACATGGTCGTTTAATTTTGATGCCCAATATGTTGAATCCACTTCTGAAATTTTTGACTTTTCAATCATGGGAGCAACAAGAGCTGTAGTCGGTATAGAGCAAAACGGTGATGATTTACCCGATATTACATTATTAGACCCAGCCAATAGCGGCGACACTGGTTTTTTCACTGATCCAAATAATTATTTTTGGCGCAGTGCTATGGATCATAAATCTGATAATGAAGGTGATGAAGTTGCTTTTGCTGCTGACACACAATATACATTTGATAGTGGCTTTTTTACCAGTGTTAAAGTAGGCGCTCGGTATGCTAAACGCGACCAAACAACACGCCAATCTACTTATAATTGGGGTTGGTTATCGGAAGCATGGGCTGGCAATGGTAATGCATGGTTTGATGCCGAAGGTGATGAGCTTGGTGCAAGCTTAAACAATAGCTATGAGCAATTTACATTTGATAATTTTGCTAGAGGGGGGGTACTCAATGTTGCATCTGAGGGCGCTTTTTTATTTCCTAGCGAATCATTAGTTAGAGATTACGCTAATGCTGAATCAGCGTTTGCATCTCTGTCGCCAAATTGGCAGCGTTTATCAAGTCGTGGGGACGCAATAGGTAACTTCTTAAATAACGAGATTAATGAAACCTCTGAAATAAATAATGCTTTTTACATCAAGGGTAATTTTGAAGGTGAATTAGGCAGCATGTTTTACAGCGGTAATGTAGGACTTCGTTATGTAAAAATTAAAAATGAAACTGATGGCTTTTTAACGTTTCCAGATACAGTGGGTGACGTTAATGACCCTTCGGATCCCGATAACTTTTTACCCCCTGAACAAGCCGCATTTGGTAATGCAGGATTTACAGAACAAACAGCAAGCAGTGAATATACTAATATTTTGCCAAGCTTAAACGTTAAACTTAATTTAAAAGACGATTTAATTCTGCGATTTGGTTTTTCAGAAGCCATTGCATTACCTGATTTAGGAAACTTAAGAAACTTTGTAAGCATAACACCTGAAGATTTGGTGATTACTTATGATGAAAGCTCAGATGATCGACAAATTACAGACGCTCGTTATTCTCGTTATACGGCAAATTCAGGCAATCCATTCTTAAAACCAATGGAGTCGTATAACTACGACTTAGCGCTTGAATGGTATTTTTCTGAGGGAGTGGGGTCACTTACAACATCATTTTTCTATAAAGACATGAGTAACTACTTTATTAATGGCTCAGTGGATAGAGAATTTACTAATAATGGCGCAACACAGGTGGTACAAGTAAACGGTGCTACCAATGGTGATGAAGGTTCTGTGCAAGGGTTTGAACTGGCTTACCAGCAGTTTTACGACTTTTTACCTGGTGCCTTTAGTGGCATTGGTATGCAATTTAACTATACCTATATCGAGGAAGAAGGATCGCCAAATGCAGGGCTATCACCAGATAAACCTGACTCAACAGAAGGCGATAATGTGGCATTTGAAGGATTACCTCTTGAAGGGCTTTCTAAGGATAATATCAATTTAGTCGCTATGTATGAAAAGTACGGTGTTAATGCGCGTTTGGCATACAATTGGCGTTCTGAATATTTATTAACAAGTAAAGACGTTATAACGCAGCTTCCCATTTATAATGAGGCTGGAGGCCAACTTGATGGGTCTGTCTTTTATAATATCACTGACTCGTTTCAATTAGGTCTACAAGCCACTAACCTAACTAACGAGGTTGCCAGAACTTCAATGCAAATAGACAATGATAACAATCGAGTGTCTCGCTCTTGGTTCGCGAATGAGCGTAGATTTAGCATTATTTTGAAAGGTAATTTTTAACCCTCTTAATAAAAGCACGCGTTATTTTTTATTTCGCGTGCTTTATTTTTTTTAGGTAAACATTATGAATGATGCAAATAATATAAAATCGATTGTTATTGTAGGTGGTGGTTCAGCAGGTTGGATGACCGCCTCTTCGTTAGCGAAGGTAATTGGCTGCGATAATTGTCAAATCACTTTAGTGGAGTCTGCAGACATAGGTACTGTATCTGTAGGTGAAGCTACAATCCCACAAATTCAATTATTTAATACCATACTTGATATAGATGAAACTGAGTTTATACGTTTTACTAATGCGACGTTTAAATTAGGTATAGAATTTATAGATTGGAAGGAAAAAGGACACCGTTATTTTCACCCATTTGGAAATTATGGCACTAATATGGAGGCACTGCCTTTTCATCACTTTTGGTTGAAAATGCAAAATGATCCTGAATTTTCCGACTTATCTAGCTACTCACTTGCATCGGTCGGTGCGTATGCAAATAAATTTATGCATCCGCCAACTCAGCAAAACAGCGCGTTAGCAGGTATTAATTATGCTTATCATTTTGACGCAACACTTTATGCTAAATTTTTAAGAAATTATGCCACAAGCAGAGGAGTGTGTCGTATTGAGGGTAAAGTTGACGAGGTAAACCTAAACCCAGTTTCAGGGGAAATTGAATCGTTAGTTCTTAATGATAATACGGTATTAGATGGTGATTTATTTATCGATTGCTCTGGTTTCAAGGGCTTATTAATTGAGCAGGCTCTGAAAACTGGATACGAGGATTGGACTCATTTATTACCGTGTAATAAAGCGATTGCAACGCCGTGTTTATCAAAAAAGGCACTTAACCCTTATACTCAGTCTACAGCACAAAGTGCAGGTTGGACGTGGCGAATACCACTGCAAAACCGAGTAGGTAATGGGTATGTATATTCAAGTGAATTTATGAGCGATGATAAAGCACACGCTTTACTTTTAAATACAATTGAATCTGAAGCTTTAGCAGATATTAACCAGCTGCAATGGGTAACGGGTATGCGCAAAAAGAGTTGGAATAAAAACTGTATCGCTATTGGTTTATCAGCAGGTTTTGTAGAACCGATTGAATCAACCGGTCTGCATTTGATTCAATCGGCGATAGCAAAATTAATGACATTATTCCCTAGTAAAGATTTTACACAGTGTGATATTGATTTATTTAATCAGCAAACTGAGACGGAATATCATCGTATACGTGATTTTATTATTTTACATTATAAACTAACAAATAGAGATGACAGTGAGTTTTGGCGTTATTGCAAAAACATAGAAATGCCTGATTCGTTGAAGCAAAAAATAGAGATGTTTAGTGAAAATGGTCGTATTTTTAGACATGATAATGAGCTGTTTAACGAAACATCTTGGCTTGCAGTTATGCACGGTCAAGGAATTAAACCTAAAAGCTATCATCCATTGGTTGATAGGCTAACCCAAGATGAAATAAAGCGTAGGCTCAAAAATATAGAGTCGGTTATTAGCCGCTCTGCTGATGTTATGCCTGATCATGAGGCGTATATTTTAAAAAACTACATGCGCTAGCTTTAGGGATTTAACTCGAATTTTTGTTTTGGCTTTCCCAATATTCTTTTCTAAATTGAGTGGGTGTTACGCCCACTAGTTTTTTAAAAAATGTATTGAAAGTTGCTTTGCTGTTAAATCCTGCTTTATCCATAATGTCTAACATGGTCACTGTTTTATTTTCCTCTAAAAGTAACAGCCGTTTACTTTCTTCAACTCTGTAATAATTTATAAACTCAAAAAAGTTTTTACCAAAGTGCCTATTAATTATAGATGACAAGTTTCTTGATCCCATACTTAACTGACTTGCTAGGTTATCAAGTGTGAGTAAATGGTTTAAATAAGGCTTATTTTGTAGCAAATAGCTTTCGATTTTTTGTATTTTTTCGGGTTCAAACGAATCTGGTGCTTTATGCTGTTCAGCTGTTAGTTCATCGTCAATACCCTGAAATATTCTTGAATTACCAGCACTAAAGTAGATTAAACTTGTGATTAATAAAAGAATTGCATAATTAGCTGTAAGCCCAAGTAATTCATGGTCTACTAGAATACCTATCTCGTAAGACATAATAATACCCAAAGAGACAAATATTGAATTTAGGTGTACTACTAAAAAACCAATGACAAGGAATTTAAGCCAAGTTAGGTCGACACTCTCAAGCTCTGCAAACTCATTTTTAATGTTTTTTTGGTATTTTTGTAACTCTAAAAAACATAAAACGCTAATTGAAAATCGAAAGCACTCCCGAAAAAAATAAATAGCTCGGTCAATAAATGCTGTGGTTTCAATTGTGTCATTTTTAAGTACATCTAGTTTGATGCTATTTTCTATCATAAGCCAATCAACAGTGAAATAAGCGGCATAAAAAATGAACGGTATGAATAATAGCGAATCGTCGTTTTTTTAGCTGATAGTTTTTGTTAACTAACGATTTGATATAAAGCAGAAGCAAAGGCACTTCTAACCAAAAAGCTAATCCAAATGTGTAAAATAGATTTGGGGATAAACTCAACGCAAACGCTCGAAATGCCTCACCAAAGTTAATAAGGTTATCCGTAGGAATTGCAGCTTGAGTTAATAAAAAGCAAGCAAGTAAATAGTTGCTAAGCTTATTGCCCTTTTTTAATGTTACTAAAAATACACTAAATGATAAGCATATAAAAATGGTAAAAATTAAAGCGAGATCGTGAGTGTTAAAAAGTACTTCTTTCACAATTTAATACACCTTTATTAAAATTTTTGTTTGGTACACGTGTGTTCTCATTGTCGTTGTATGTTATCTAATAATCTTTAATATTTGAAATAGCCGGGCGTTCAAATAGAGTAAATTGCGTGCATTTATACGCTTAAAACCTCTATTTGAACGACATTATGCTGCATTTGTTATAAAACTGTTTGCCACACTAACAAAGTATCAGGTTATTAGATTAATGAAATTAACTTATTCTTCATTTTTACTTGGCTCTTTTATGAGCTTTGCGTCTGTTAACACAGTTGCTAAAAACGATATAACACTTTGGCCAACTCTTGAACCAGCAATAAAAAAAAATGCAGAGTTGGAAACACGTATTACTCATTTAATAAGCCAAATGTCACTAGAACAAAAAGTGGGACAAATGGTACAAGCAGAAATAACCTGGGTAACGCCTCAAGATGTAAAAAAATATCATTTAGGATCGGTTTTGAATGGTGGTGGAACATTTTTACACAATAACCGTAATGCGAGTGTATCTGATTGGGTGTCTTTTATGGACGAGCTTTATTTAGCCTCAATGGATACATCACAAGGCGGTTTAGCTATTCCCGTTACATATGGCATTGATGCAGTACACGGCAATAACAAATTTATTGGTGCTACTTTATATCCACATAACATTGGTTTAGGTGCAACACGTAACCCAGATTTAATTTATAAAATTGGAGAAGCAACAGCGAAAGAAGTATTACTTGCAGGTATAGACTGGACATTTGCCCCAACACTTGCCGTTGCAAGGGATGATCGATGGGGGAGAACCTACGAAAGTTATTCTGAAGACCCTGAAATAGTTGCTAGCTATGCTAAAGAGATGATTGAAGGCCTTCAGGGGAAAGTAAACACAGCTAACTTTTTAGATGACGATCATATTTACTCTACCGCAAAGCATTGGGTCGGTGACGGAGGCACTTATCAAGGCATTGATCAAGGTGACAACCAAGAAAGTGAAAGTGATTTAATTAAAAATCATGCGGCGGCATATTTGCCAGCTCTTAAAGCAGGTGTGCAAAGTATAATGGCCTCTCATAATATGTGGAATGGCTTGCGCTTACACGGCAGCAAATACCTCCTTACCGATGTTTTGAAAACGCGACTTGGTTTTGATGGTTTTATAGTGGGTGATTGGAATTCGCACAGTAAAATACCCGGATGTAGTAATGATAGCTGTCCGCAGGCTGTTAATGCCGGACTAGACATGTTTATGGTTGTAGAAGATTGGAAGGCTTTTATAGGTAATACAGTAGAGCAGGTTAAAGATGGAATTATCCCTGTTGAACGTATAGACGATGCAGTTAGGCGTATTTTACGCGTTAAAATACGTTCGGGGCTATTCGATAAAGGGCTTCCATCAACACGTAAATATGCTAACCAAAAACAGTTATTAGGTGCTCTTGAGCACAAAGCAATTGCTAGGCAAGCAGTTAGAGAATCGTTAGTGTTGTTGAAAAATAATAATAACCTTTTACCACTTAACCCAAATAGTGAGGTATTAATTGCGGGTGATGGTGCTGAAAATATGAGTAAGCAAACGGGTGGTTGGACAATTAACTGGACAGGCGAAGGTAATGTTAAATCTGATTTTCCAGGGGGAACGTCAATTTTTGATGGTATAAAGCAAGCGGTAAACAAAGCGGGCGGCAATGCAGTGCTAAGCCCTGATGGTAGTTTTGATGTAAAACCAGATGTTGCCATTGTTGTGTTTGGTGAAAATCCGTATGCAGAGTGGATTGGCGATCTAAAATCAATTGCTTATCAGGCTCATTCTCACCGTGACGCCAAATTAATCGAGTCATTAAAATCACAAGGTATAAAAGTTGTATCGGTGTTTTTATCGGGCAGACCTTTATGGGTAAACAGAGAAATCAATGCATCAGATTCGTTTGTAGCAGCTTGGCTACCTGGTAGTGAAGGTGTTGGTGTAGCTGATGTTTTGTTTAAAGATAATGAGGGCAATATTCAATTTGATTTTAAAGGTAAGCTTTCCTTTTCATGGCCTAAATATGCATCACAAGTTGTATTAAATCGTTACGATGAAAACTATGATCCACTTTTTGCATATGGATTTGGGTTAACCTATAAAGATAATGTGATGCTTAATAAATTAAGTACAAAGAATGACTTTATTTTTGAAACACCTGTCAACACCCCTTATCAAATAATGCAAGGAAGAGCGAAAGGGGACTGGAATTATCAATTGCAGTCGGGTGGACAAACAAAAGACATTCACACGCCATCAGGAAATATTAAAGGCTTAACTATGATTGAAGCCGATAAAAATATTCAAGGTGATGCAAAAGAATTCACGTGGAGTGGTGCTAATAATGCTTCTGTACTGATTAGCTCATCCTGGTACCGAGAAGATCTATCTCAATATTTGATCAATAAAAGCGCGCTAACGTTTGATGTGAGAGTCGAAACCCCTCCTAGAAATGAACTTTATGTTCAAATGGGATGCGCAAAAGGTAAATGCGCAGAGCTGAATATTTCGCCCATGCTAAAAGAGTTTAAATTGAACACCTGGAATACCGTTTCTATAGATTTATTATGCTTTGCTAAAAGTGGAGTGGAGTTTGAACGCTCGAGTGCCCCCTTTGTGTTAACAAGCGAAGGCGCAGCTAAAATACGAATTGCTAATGTTCAATTTGAACCCAATGCGAAAAAAATGGCCACTTTAAAGTGCAGTGAATAATAAACAAGAGCACTTATTATAACTCAATAGCAAGTGCTCTATTTTTTGCTTCGACATTATTTATACGAAAGGGTCATATGAAACATCTTATTTTATCGTTACTGCTACTGAATGTGCTTGCTCTGACCTCTTGCTCGGTATTAGTAAAAAAAAATCCTAGTAAATTAAGTAAGTTATCCTCAAATCAGCAAATTGCAATTAATCAATTAGGCTACTTAAATAAAAGTGAAAAAATTGCTGCAATACCGAACGTAACAGCTTCGCAATTTGATGTAATTAATGCGAAAACGAACAAGGTGGTTTATACCGCTCAGTTGAGCGCAGCTAAAATATGGACTCTTTCTGGCAATGATGGTCACAAGCTTGCCGATTTTTCTGAAGTTGTCACTTCGGGTCACTATTTTTTGCGTGTAAAGGGTGTTGCAGATTCTTCATTATTTAGAATTAGTGATGATGTTTATGATTCACTTAGTAAAGCCGCTTTAAGATATTATTATTTGAACCGCTCTAGTACTCCTATTGAAGAGAAGTTCGCGGGAATTTATGCAAGACCAATGGGTCATAAAGATGACATTATTGGCTATCATCCCTCTGCTGAGCCAAGGTACAAAGGCAAACGAATAGACTCACAAAAAGGATGGTATGATGCAGGCGACTATGGCAAGTATGTTGTTAACTCAGGTATTAGCACTTATACACTGCTTGCAGCGTTTGAACATTACCCTGATGTTTATAAAAAACAAACCCTAAACATACCTGAATCTGAAGATAACGTTCCTGATATTATAAACGAAGCCCTATGGAATCTTGAATGGCTGATCACTATGCAAAGCGATGATGGGGGTGTATATCATAAGCTAACCACTCGTGAATGGCCAGGGAATGAAATGCCACATGAAGATCAACGTCCACGCTTAATGATAGGGAAATCAACAGCAGCAAGCCTTAATTTTGCAGCTACGCTTTCCATGGCTAGCCGGGTAATTGAACCTTACTACCCCAATAAGAGTAAGCAATATTCAAATGCAGCCATAAAAGCATGGCGTTGGGCGCTTTTAAACCAAACACAATATTATGAGCAACCAAGTGATATTAAAAGTGGTGAATATGGAGATCATTATTTAAAGGATGAATTTGCTTGGGCCGCTGCAGAGTTATTTATAACCACTAAAAATAAAAACTTTTACACTATTTATAAAGAGATAAATATTGATTACGTGGCTTCAGCGTGGCGAAATGTATCGTACCTTTCTTTGAGTAGTTTGCTGTTTAAAGCAAAGGACTTATTGTCTAAACAAGAATACGAAGCCCTTAAAATAAAGCAAAATGACTTAGCTGACATATATTTAAACCAACATAAAAGCAGTCCATACAATGTTGCTATGCAAAAATCAGACTTTGTATGGGGGAGTAACTCAGCCGCGTTAAATAAAGCGATGGTTTTGCTACAAGCCGCTCAGATAAATAAAAATAACGATTATAAAAATGCAGCTCATGGACTTGTCGATTATGTATTAGGGCGAAACCCTACGGGGTACTCTTTTGTTACTGGGTTTGGCACTAAAACACCTTTGTATCCACATCATCGAATTTCACACAGTGATAATGTTGTTGCACCTGTACCAGGAATGCTTGTAGGTGGCCCTCATTCAGGACAACAAGATAATTGTAACTACTTATTCAATGAGCCAGCAAAATCATACGTTGACGATTGGTGTAGCTTTTCAACTAACGAGGTTGCGATTAATTGGAATGCGCCACTTGTGTATGTACTTGGTGCGCTCTCTGACTAGCAACTTTATAAGTTTTAATTTGCACAACTCAGTTGATTCTATTTATTGACCCAAGGAAAGCGCTATAAAAGTAGGGAGAAGGTTTTCTTGAGTTTATATTTTTTGAATTGGTACGACTGCGTGGATTTGAGTTACAGACCCTTGGGCCGGGTTATTAAGAGTGGGTAGTGCTTTTTTTGAGTTTATTATTTATTGGATTGGTACGACTGAGTGGATTTGAGTTACTGACCCTTGGACCGGGTTATTAAGAGTGGGTAGTGCTTTTTTTGAGTTTATATTTTTTGAATTGGTACGACTGAGTGGATTCGAACCACCGACCCCTACCATGTCAAGGTAGTGCTCTAACCAACTGAGCTACAGTCGTACAATTTGAGGTTCTTAAATATAACTTATTCAATAAATCAGAATAAATTTGGTACGACTGAGTGAATTT